>JAAHHL010000054.1 GCA_010672185.1 Caldora sp. SIO3E6
TCTCCTGTAATGCAGCGCGGTAAAGAGCTGATAGTTCTTGGGCAAATATGGCTAGTGACCAACCATCACTAGCGATGTGGTGTAAGGTAACTTGTAGTACGTGTTCAGTAGCCCCTAATTGCAAGAGCATAACTCTTATAGGTAGGTCTACTTCCAGATTGAACAGTTGCTCATTTTCTTTTTGGAGCAACTGTTGCAGTTGGATTTTCTGTTGGGATAGCGTTAAGCCACTCAGCTCTTTTTTCGCTAGTTCCAGCTCAAATGGGGGTTTGATTATTTGTACCGTTGTGTCGTTAATCAAACTAAAGGTAGTTCTGAGGGCTTCATGACGAGTAATGATTTGATTGATGCTTTTTTGTAGGGCAACTTCATTTAATTTTCCTACTAAATGTAAGGTTAAAGGTATATTGTAGACATTGCCACTTAACCCAGTTTTTTCGATAAACCACAGTCTTTGTTGGGCGAAGGATAAGGTTCGGGGGTTACTATCCTTCTGCCTTGGTGTAATGACTTCTGTCTCAATACCTTGATTTTGAGCTAGGTATATCTCCAGTTCCTTAGCTAAACTGGCTATGTCTGACTTCTTAAATAGACTTTGTAGGTTTAACTCTACTGACAATCTCTCTCGTATCCGAGAAACAACTTGAGTTGCCATCAAAGAATGTCCCCCTAATCCAAAGAAATTATCATAGATACCTATGTGCGATACCCCTAGTACCTCCTGCCAAATTTGAGCGATTTGATGCTCTAACTCATTCCTGGGTTTTACCCGCTGTTGAGTTTTCCGGCCTAACTTACTCTGTAACAACAACTCAGTATCAATATCTCCAGTCTCAGTTAAGGGCATTTGTGCCAGTTGTACTAAAGTACAACTACTGGGTTTACCAACAGCATCCGGTATCTGAGGTTCCAATAAACCGACATTAGGTTGACCTTGACCATTGGTGGTAAAGTAAGCTGTTAATTGTTGCAGACTATCTGATTGTGCAATAAATCGGCGGATATTGAGATTACTACCGTCCAAACCTACCATCAAATCGGCTGGAGCATGGCCTAAACTGGCTAATAGTGAAGACATGCCTTGAGATAATCCTACTGGTAAATAACCCTTCGCCTCACTCAGTTGCTTCATCTGATAACCACGGCTCATTCCCAGCTCATCCCACATACTCCAAGCCAGACAATAGCTGTTTAACTGAGTCTGATAGCGTTGATATTGGGAAAAACGATCCAAGAAACTATTGGCTGCACTGTAAGCTCCCACAGTCGTGCCACCAAAGAAACCATTAATCGAAGAAAAGTTGATAAACAGGCTATGTGGCTGCTTTTCTACCAATTGATGTAATACCCAAGTACCTAATAATTTGGGGTGTAACACCTGAGCGAAGCTCTCTAGTCTTTCCTCTGTTAACAAACGCTCCTGCATTAATCCTGCCAGATGAATTACTCCATCAAGTTGACTGTTCCATTGGGATAAAATTGGTTGCACCACCTTTTGCACTGCGGTGAGATTACAGATATCTACAGCTTGGTAAATTACTTCCCCACCAAGCTGCTGCAACTGTTCGTAAGCTTGAATTTTCTCGGCTAGTTTACCCCCCTGCTGTAGATAAGCTTCCCAAGAGTCCTTTTCTGGTAAAGGAGTACGACCTAAAAGCAACAGTTTAGCTTGATAATGTTGCAGTAGATACTTGGCGATTTCCACACCGATTCCTCCTAAACCGCCACTAATAAGATAAGTACCTCCAGCTCGGAATGGTAATGGTTGTTTGGGTAGCTCCAGTAAGTTGAATTTCTCCAAACCAGATACCCAACGCTCTCCATCTCGGTAAGCTACTTCTGAGTCTTGGATATCAATCGTTAGTTCCTCAAGTATCCGATTGCTATTGATTTCTAAGGGGTCTAGAGGTAAATCCAAATGGCGACAGTGCCAGTGAGGCATTTCCTGAGGAATGGTTTTCAACAAACCTGGTACTGTAGCTTTCTGATAAGCAATGGGTTCTTGGGGATTGAGGGATTGACTATGACTGGCAACATACAGCAGTCGCACTGGATAATCTGGGCTCTGATTACCGAAGGTTTGTAGGAGGAATAAGAGGCTGTAAACACCAGTTGATTGTGCTGTTTCTAGGGCTTCACTGTGAAGAATTGTTCCTTGATATTTATCATAATGCCACAGGTGTACAATCGCTCCAATTTTGATGTTATCTGCTGCCAGAGATTGGTACAACTGTTGATAGTGTGCTAGATTATCTGGAGCTATTATATAGTGGGCATTGTTGACTTTGGTGAAGTTATCACCAGGTTCTATTTGAATCGATGGCTGGGAATTATTGTTAAGTTTTTGACAGAGTTCTTGACCCAATCCTAGATGGTCTTTGAAAACCAAAATCGGAGTAGTTTTGGTTAAGTTATGTAACTGGTTATTTGCTTGTTTTCTTCGCCAAGCCTTGTGGTAAAACCAGTTGGGAATAGTTAAGGCATTTTCTTCCTTAATATCTAGTTCTTTAATTAACTCATCAAACTCCCCCTGCAACAACATTTTTTTTAGTAAGGAGCGTTGTATCTTGCCACTGGTTGTTTTGGGGAAATCTTGACTTTCTATGGGAATCACATAATCTGCTTTGATTCCCAAATTTGCAGCTACTTTACTCTTGATTTTTTCAATTAATTCTAAATCTATTTGGGTTGCTGAGTCTTGTGGACTAAAGAATATTGCTAATTGCTCTGTTCCTCTCTCCTCTGCTACCAATCCACAAGCTCCTACATAGGTTGGCTCTACTCCCTCAATTTTATTGACAATCTCTTCAATTTCATAACAATAGTAGTTGACTCCATTAATAATAATCTGTTCTTTCTCTCTACCTGTAAGAATCAGATGACCATGACTGATAAATCCTAAATCTCCTGTGTTAAACCAATCTTCTCCAACAAAAGCTTCTTGGTTAGCTGCTTCATTCTTCAAGTAGCCAGGAGTTACTACTGCTCCCTTGATTTGAAACCTACCTATTACTCTTTCTGGTAGCAATTGATTCTTTTCATCTGTAATCCTAATTTGTACCCCCGGAACTGGCTTACCTAGGTCAATAAAATTAATTGTATCTTTCTCTTCACCGTTGGCTATTTGCAGTTGACTACCTAAAGATGATTTCTCCACCCGATGCACTCCTGTTTCTGGATGGAACTGATTTTGATAGGTCATGCAAGTACAAACCTCTGCCATCCCAAATGCTGGTTGCATTGCTTCAGTTTTTATGCCAAAGGGAGCTACTAATTTGATAAATTCTCGTATCACTGGTAAAGTCACTTGCTCTCCAGCATTCATCAAGAACTTGATTGAAGATAAATCCCAGGTTTTATCTGGTACTTTTAGCAAGGCATCACTTACTAATTTAAACCCGAAATTTGGTGCCCAACTGTGAGTAATCCGATACTTTTCTATTAAATCTAACCAGGTTAAGGGGTTAGCCAAAATTACCTCAGTGACAACTTCGACTTGCTCACACCCTAAGTAAACGTCTTTGAAATGAGTAGTGAGAATTGGCACCACATGATCTACCGGAAGCCAGTTGAGACAGATATCACTCTCTTGATAACCGTTAAATTGTTGAGCCGCCTGAATATGGGCAATGATGCCTCTATGGGTTTCTTGAATGCATTTAGGTGTACCTGTACTACCTGAAGTCAACTGGAAGAAAGCTACTTCCTCTGGATGGCTATGATGAATTTCTGTGGTGGGTGGATGATGGCGTAGCTTACTCACAGATACTACTTTCACATTTGACATAGGTAAGACATGCTTTAACCCATCTAGGTGCTCGATGAGGGAATCACTTGCCAAAATTGGTGGTTGCTCAAGTAATTCCCAGGTGTGGTACAACTTTTTAACAACCGCATTTTTCGCTTCATAGCTGGTGGCGACTGCTACGGTTACTGGTTTAATTCCACCTAGAATGCAAGCCCATAAGGTGGGAAAGTAGTCTCGTAGGGATTGTATTTGCAAAATTGCCCGGTTCCCAGCTGTTAAACCCATGTGGTGTAAGCCACTCAAGATGGATTTGGCTTCTTCTAACAATGAGCCATAGGTTTGAGTATCTGCTTCCTTATCAGCCTGTATATAAATAATTTGGTGTTCTTTGAATTGAGTGGCGGTTCGCAGCAGAGCCTCTGTCAAGGTTTTGGGGGCATCTTCTGGGATAATTAATCGCCCTCCATCACTCAATGCTAGGGTTTTGGAGTCTGAATATGTTGGTTGAGGGGAGGGATTTGTTGGAGGTGTTACTGAATCGGTTAGGGTTCTGTTTTGGGGAATTAAACCCGATGGCAGCAAGTCTGATAAATGCAATGGTGGCAGATGTGGAGTTTTCTGTTGCACTACTACTGCCACTTGTTCAATTTCTGGTACTGCTGTCAGTTGTGCTTCCCATCGCTGCACTAAGTCATCGTTAATTACCGGGAAACGAGCTAAGGCTGCTTCGTCTACTTTTCCTTTGTGAGTTAGGGGTAAACTCGACAGAGGAACGTAAGCCTGTGGCATCATGTATGGGGGCAACTGTTGCTGGATGTGGGAGTGCAACTTTTGGGGTTTCCATTGTCCGGCAACGACAACGTAAGCGACAAGGGAGTTTTGGTGAGCTAATACGTAAGCTTGTTCTACTTCTGGAGCTAATAACAGAGCAGTTTCGATGTCTGTTAGCTGTACTCGCTTCCCTTGAATCAAGACATGACGTTGCCTAGAGCCAACTACTTCTAGCTCACCGTTGTTGCGGCGACGAGCGATGTCTCCAGTGCGGAATAATTTACCTAATTGGGGATGTTCGATAAATTCCTGTAATGATTGTTGCTGTTGTTGCAGATAGCCTCTAGCTAAACTCGAACCTCCCACATAGATTTCTCCTGGTATGCCAATGGGTACAGGGTTTTGGTGTTGGTCTAGTAGATATACTGATAATCGACATCGATTACCTACAGGGATGTTTTCTGTAGTAGGTTTTTCTTGCCAGTGCCAATGGGTTACTTCTCCTGCTGCTTCTGGTAGAGCGTAGAAGTTTTCTAATGAGACATTGAAGCGCTGTGTGAATGACTCAGCTAGTTCTGTTGATAATAGCTCTCCACTGCAAAGGAGCGATCGCCAATGACTAGGTTCTTCTGTGGAATTGGAAGTATTTAACCATGCTGCCATTTGTGATGGCCATAAGTGAATGATGGTAATGTTGTGCTTAGCGATTAGTTTTTGCAGTTCGGTGGGGTCTTTAGTTGAGGCGATAACAATGCTACTACCACTGATTAGGGGTAAACCGATTTCTAGTAGGGCGACTTCATGAGTTAGGGATGTTTGATGCAGCAGAATGTCGTTGTTGGTGATGCTTAGGGTTTCTTTTAGCCACAGTAAACGTTGAGTCAGGCTGTGATGTTCTACTAAGGTTTGATTGAGGATATAAGCGAGGTTAGTAGCGGTTGTTGCTGTGTTGGGATTGTGTGTATTTTCTTGGGCGATTATTTCCCATTTACTGTCTAGGCACAGAATTGTCGCTGAGTTTTGTGGAAGCCTAGATTTGAGGTGAGCTTGGGTTAAGATAACTGAGATTGATGTTAAATCTTGTGATAGGTCTATTGGTTGATAAGCTCCTCCGGCTTTAAGTATGGCTAATAGTGCCATAATTCTTTCTGGAGTTGGTTCAATATAGATACCTACTGGCGTTTCTGGAGTTATCCCTAAACTCAGGAGATAGTGAGCGAGTTGGTTGGCTTTTTGGTTGAGTTGGGAATAGGTTAGTTGTTGTTTTTTAAAGATTATGGCTATTGATAAGGGAGTTTTCTCTACTTGGTTCTCAAATAATTGATGCAAACATTGGTCTGATGGGTAATTTGTTTGGTTGTTGCAATTATTCAGGATTTCCTGTTGTTCGATTGCAGTTAGTAGCGGCAGTTGTGAGAGTTTCTGTTGAGGATTAGCTACTATGGCTTCTAGCAAGGTTTGGAAATGACCCACCATTCTGACGATAGTTTCACGCTCAAATAAGTCGGTGTTATATCTAAAAAATCCATGCAGGCAGGAACCAATCGGTATCATTTCTAAGGAAAGATCAAAGTGACTTTCCTGAATCGGTATTTCATAAGGCTCTATCTTGATTCCATGCCAATCAGATGAGCAGCCAAGTTCACCGGATAGCAGTTTTTGCCATTGCTCTATTTTTTGTAGGATAAAGAAAACTTGAAAAATTGGAGAACGACTCGCGTCTCTTTCTGGTAGTAATTTATCTACTAGTAGCGCAAAGGGATAACCTTGATGATCTAGCGCTTCTAGTACTGTTTGGCGTACTTGGGTCAGGAACTCCTGAAAAGTTAGCTTATCTGACAACTTTGCTCCCATGACAACTGACTCAACAAAGTAGCCTACAATCGGAGCAAACTCAGGACAACTTCTGCCTGAAGTGGGAGAACCAACCAAGATCTCTGCTTGAGCTGTGTAGCGATACAAAAGTACTTGAAAAGCAGCAAGAAGGGTGGTGTAGAGTGTGGTTTTTTCCTTTTGAGTTATTTCCTTGAGTTGCTTACTCAGCTTTTCCGATAATTGGAAATGATGGGCAGCACCATTATAGGTCTGTATCGTTGGTCGTGGTCGGTCAGTGGGCAAATTCAAGACAGGCAACTCTCCCGCTAGTTGTTGTTGCCAGTAGTTCCAAAGTCGTTTTCCTTCAGCTCCCACTAACATATCTTTTTGCCATTTAACATAATCTTGATAGCAGTGCTTTAGAGGGGGAAGGGATAACTCGACAGTAGTTGTTTGTGCCTGATAGAGTTTGGGCAACTCTTTGAGAATCAGGTCTAGAGACCACCCATCAACAGCAATGTGATGTATGGTCAGTAAGAGGAGATGATCTTGCTTAGAGCGGGTAAACCACCTAATCCGCATCACTGCTTCTCTTTCGAGGTCAAAGGGATGCTGATGAGCTTTAACTAATCTCCTGTCTAATTCATCTTGACTCCAGGTGCTAGCATCAATCTGCAAGAAGTCTAATTCTTGATGTTCTTGTACCAGTTGGACTGGTTTTTGACCTCGCTGGGGAAAAGTGCTACGCAACATAGGATGGCGTTTTCTTAGCGCTTGGAAAGCCTGACGCCAATGCCCCAGATCAACCTGGGAGTAAATGCGAGTAGTCGAAGATACATTGTAAACACTATCTAGGGGTGCTAATTGCCACAAAAACCACATTGCCTGCTGGCTATAGGATAGGGGATAGACTTGCAAAAGCTCAGGCTGAGTGTTTAGCAACCTTAAAATTTCAGTTTTGTGCTGTTTTAGTTGAGATAAAATTAACTGAGTTGACTCTTGGTTAGGGGCACGATAACCCATTCGTTCTCCATTAGCCCACAACTGCCAACCTTGGATTGTTAAATCTTGTAAAAATTCAACTAGATTCATAATTCCCCCTCAAGCCAATCACTATTATTTATCGGTGCTGAATTAAGTTGTTCTTCGTTTTCTGACTTGCTTTCTTGATTAGTCTCCATCTGTCTGAGTTGCTCGTTTATTTCCGTGGCTAAATCAGCAATACTTACCCCTTCTATAAATTTGGAAACTGGAATATCGACTTCGAGCTTAGCTTTAATCCGACCTCGTAATTCTAAGGCCATTAATGAGTCAACTCCCATGGTATTGAGAGATTTTTGTAGATTGATTTGCTCATTACTCAACCCTAAAACTTGTACCATTTCACTTTGAAGGTAATTTCTTAAAAGATTCTGTCTTTCACTGATTGATGCTGTCTTTAATTTCTGTAAAAACTGATACTGCTGAACTGTTACGGTACTTCGGGTATGGCGAGAGTCAACCAATCTTGCCACGTAACGAATTCCTTGCCGGAAGGCTACTTCATCTTCTTGAGACTCTGAACAAATTTCTGCCATTAGCATTCTGGCTTGCTCTTCAACTGTCTGCTGCGGGTCTAAATCTATACCCACACACCTGATTTCTGGATATTCCGAGAAGATCGTCTTTACTATCCCCAGAGAAGATTGGGCTACTCCTGACTCCACGGGATGACTATCTGGTAATGGTTGCGCTCCTTTAGTTACTAACCAGAGACGTGGCAATGGCGATAATCCGGTTTTGACTAATTCCTGCACGAATGACAAGGTGCTGCCATGTCCAGTCTCCGATGCTAAGGCTAGTTCTTCACTAGTCAAATTACCCTCTGGTGTCTCTAGGTAACCACATTGAACTATTCCATGCCAAGTAGTTAACTGGGTTACTAATTGAGCGATCGCTTGTTGAAAATCCTCTGGTTGCTCTGGATTAATTGTAAATTCCTCTGGAGTGAGCTGTTGATATTCTTGCCCTAGCTTCACTAATGCACAGACTTCTCCTCGCGATCGCAATTGAGTAGCTAAATTGTCACCAACTCCTTGTTGATCTGCCAAAATCAACCAATTCTTGGGTTCAGATGGAGCTATATCAAGTTCGGATAAACAGTTATCATTAGTTTGAGCAATAATTACACTTTGCTGAAATAACTCCGGATGAGTGCTCTGTGTCCCAGGAAGAACTACTACTTCAGGAAAATTACTTTCTTGTAGGAGTTTTTGCCATTGAGAGCTCTTGAGTAGGGGATGGTTACAGCGTAAATCAACATCCTGAAACCTCCACCATCCTTCTAATAGTCCTGCAAATAAATCTGCCCAACGCAAATGAGTAGTGATTTCCAACAATACCAAGATTCCTCCTGGTGCTAACAGTTGTTGCACATTTGCTAGGGTCTGACGCAAATCAGTGGTAGCATGGATCACATTTGCTGCCACAATCAGGTCATATTGATGCTCCTCAAAACCCTGGGTTGTTGGGTCTTGTTCTATGTCTAGTTGTTGATAGCGCACAAACGGATAATCTCGGAACTTTTCTTGCGCCTTGCTGGTGAACAAACTACCAATATCAGTGAATACATATTCTGTTTGGTGTGGATTGAGATGGGGCAAAATAAAGCTGGTCGTTCCTCCAGTACCAGCACCAATTTCTAATAACCGTACTCCTCTGTTTTGAGGTAATTGCTCTAAGGCAGTGGCAATCGCCTGCTGCACTAAGGTGTTCATTACTTGTGCTTCGGATGAGCCTTCATACAGTTGAGTCGCTGCAGTTAAATCTCCTTCTGGAAAAACCACCTGCAGCGGGTCTACTGTTCCCCGTAGTACAGCACTCAGTTGAGAACCACAACGCTCTAGCAAAGTAAGTTCTGGCTTCCCTTGGGGGTATTGAGTTTGCAAGCTCTGATTTTTCAGCTGTAGATTGGTGTTTTGAGGAGTTTGCATGACTTGCCAATGCTCTGTTGTCCCTTGCAAAATTCCTACTTCGGCTAGGATCTCCAGCAGACGGTTAAATAGTCGCCGCTGTGGTAATACAATTTCTAAATTTTGGGCAATAGATTCACTCGTAAAGCATTCTCCTTCTCGGAAGAACCAGTTCATGTCAGCCAATGCCTTGACAATATAGTCAATACTCAAGTTTTCTAATTGACTCAACAATTGACTATAGCTCTTTAAGTCAACTCCTGAGGCTAATTCAGAGACCAAAGGGTGCAGTTTCAGCTCTATTGTTGCTGGATTTAATAGGTACTCTGATGGCAGTCGCTTACCAAAACGAGGTTGCACTTTCCATGCCATTTCATGGATGCTTTCACTGCCCAGCAGGGCTTCCCTTGTGACTGGTTTGAATTGCAAGCCCTCCATTGTGGCAATTGTCTCTCCCTGGCTACTCAAGAGCGTTATTTCACCACTGAAGCTATCTTCACTGCCTGTGGTGAGCGGGTGAACGAAATTTTGGGTGGGATTTCTTGAGCTTTGTGTCCAAAAATTATAAGTTCTCTCTTCTTCCTCAGCTCCTCCGCTCCTCAGCTCCTCAGCTCCTCCGCTCCTCAGCTCCTCCGCTTCCCACCCTTTTTTTCGCTCACCCGTGGTGAGCTTGGTTATAGACCCCAGCGCCCAGAGACTAGTATCAGGACGACGGTATACCTTTAATCGTTCGATAACTACTGGCACATAAGTATTCTGATTGTCCTCCTCCCCGATGGCAGCAGCAATCACTTGCAGACCAGCACTTAAAAGTACTGGATGTAGCTGGTAGTCTGTGAACTCTGCTAGGAGTTCTTCTGGCAACTGAATTTCACCGATAGCTTGGTTTTCTCCACGCCACAACTGTTGGATACTCTGGAAACTGATACCGTAGTCAAGGCCGCGATCGCTCAATTTTTGGTAATGATCTTTTAGTGGTATCTGTTGAGGACAAGCTACTTTCCAAGCTTCTAGGTTCTCGATGGGGTAAACGAAATTTTGTGTGGGATTTCCATTTGACCCGTCCCCGCGTCCCCGCGTCCCCGCGTCTCCCCGTCCCCGTGTCTCCCCGTCTCCGAGTCCCTGTTCTCGCAGTTTTCCTTCAACATGGAGAGTCCAAGTAGGCTGTTCTTCACTGTTTTCTTGGTGTCGGCTGAAAATCTGAAATTGGTAGTTTCCCTCTGCCAGTGGGGTGAAGAAAGTCTGAACAACCTTAAATTGCTCTTGCTCTAGAAGCAATCCTCGTTGAATCGACACGTCTTCTAGCACTAGTTTTGGAGACTTGAGGAGAGTTGCTCCCCCAGCTAGGAGCATTTCTAAATAACCAGTAGCAGGGAAAGCCATCTGCTCAAATACTCGATAGTGAGTTAGGTAGGCAGGCTCAGAGGCACTCAGTCGGGATTCAAACTGAATTTGCTGTTGTTGCAGAGCATTGTATAGTCGTTCCCCTAGTAAAGGATGAACACTGGCACTACTTGACAAAAGTCTGCTTTTGTGTTTTGTGTTGTCGGTTTCTAGCCAATAGCTTTGTCGTTGGAAGGGATAAGTGGGTAACGCCACCTTATAACGAGGATAATCTTGGTCAAACTCTAACCAATCTATGGGGACTCCCTGTACATAAAGTTGTCCTAAACTTGACAATATCAATTGCCATTCGTCCACTTCTGGGCGCAAGGAAGGTAGCCAGACACCAACCTCTTCTGGTAGACATTGACGCCCCATGCCCAACAATATTGGTTTAGGTCCGATTTCGAGGAACAACTCTGCTCCTTGCTGGTACAAGCTTTGCATACTATCAGCAAACCTTACTGGTTGACGCAGATGATTGACCCAATATTGAGCTGTAGTTATGCTCTTGTCTGCGATCGTACCTGTGACGTTAGATATTATTGGTATCTGAGGTTGATGGTAGGTGAGTTGATTGGCAACTGCTTCAAACTCTGCCAATATCGGTTCCATTAATGGTGAGTGGAAAGCATGGGATACTTGTAGCTGTTTAGTTTTGACTCCTGCTGATGCTAACTGAGTAGCGATCTGCTTGCAGCAGCGCTTCGCTATCGCTTTTACTGCTTCCGACTCTCCAGAGATTACTGTACTTTCTGATCCGTTGATGGCGGCGATCGCAACTTTGTCTATATATGGGGCGATAAGCTGCCTTACTGTTGCTTCTGAAGCAATAACTGATACCATTTCACCACCATTAGGCAACTGTTGCATTAACCTTCCCCTGGCGGCAATTAGTTTCAATCCATCTTCTAGACTGATTACTCCGGCTACTGTAGCAGCTACATATTCACCTACACTATGGCCCATAACCACATTTGGTTTGATCCCCCAGGATTGCCATAATTTGAACAAAGCGTATTCGATGGCAAATAAGGCTGGCTGGGTATAGGCTGTTTGGTCTAACTCAGATGAACTATACTCATCTTTGTCTACTGGATAGAGAATTTCTAGTAAGGATTTTTTCTGGAATGTTTCTGTACTACTAAGAATGGTGTCACATTGGTCAAGTACTTTGCGGAATACCGGTGCTTGTTCATATAGCTTTCTTCCCATGTTGACATACTGGGAACCTTGACCTGTAAACAAGAAAGCTACTTTCTTTGAAGTGACGTTAGGAAGTAGTTCTCCGGAAAATATCCCTGCTACTTGATTTTCTCCTGGGAATTGATGCAGTTTTTCAACTAATTCAGCTGGGCTCGAAGCGACAACTGCAAGTCTGTGGTTAAAGTGGACTCTTCCTGTATTGGCAGTGTAACAAACATCTGCTAATTCCAATTCTGGATTATTCTCTAGGTGGTGCTGATAACGACTGACTAACTCTTCAAGGGCTTTTTTTGTTTTCCCAGATAAGGTTAATATAAGTCGCGATCGCTCTAAGTCACCTTCACTGTTGCCATTCTCCAGTCTCAATTTTCCATTCCCAATTCCCAATTCCCAATTCCCAATTCCCAATTCCCAATTCCTCGGAGCTTCTTCCAACACCAAATGAGCATTAGTTCCTCCAATACCAAAAGAACTAACACCGGCTCGACGAGGGGTACCATTTCTGCTCCATTCCGACAAACTAGTGTTGACATAAAACGGACTATTGGCAAAATCAATTTGGGGTGATGGTTGCTCAAAGTGCAAACTTGGGGGTATTAAACCGTGTTTGAGAGCCAAGACAGTTTTTATTAGAGATGCTACCCCTGCTGCTGTATTCAAATGTCCCACATTGGTTTTTACCGAACCAATGGCGCAAAATTGCTTTTTCTGGGTATGCTCAGCAAAAGTTTTGGTTAAGGCTTCAATTTCCATAGGATCGCCTAACTCTGTACCAGTACCATGAGCTTCTATATAATGAATTGTCTCTGGATCTACCCCTGCCACTGCTTGAGCTTGTGTAATAACCCCTATTTGACCTGCTACACTCGGTGCGGTGTAGCCTAATTTGAAAGAGCCATCATTATTAATGGCGGAACCTTTGATCACCGCCTGGATAGAATCACCGTCTGCGATCGCCTTTTGGAGTGGTTTGAGTAAAACAACTCCCACACCACTACCTAAAATTGTTCCCCTAGCTTCAGCATCAAAAGCTCGACAATGGCCATCAGGAGATGCAATCATTCCCTCTTGATATAAGTAGCCAACCTCTTGGGGAACCTGAATAGAGACACCACCGGCAAGAACCAAATCACATTCCCCATTAAGTAAGCTTTGGCAAGCCAGATGAACTGCAACTAAGGAAGTGGAGCAGGCTGTTTGAACATTAATTGCTGGTCCGGTAAGATTCAGTTTGTAAGCAGTGCGGGTTGCTAAGTAATCTTTATCGTTCCCAATCATTTGTTCAAAGTAACGATTATTGAGTACGATAAAACCTTGGTTGCCGAGATGAGACATCAGGTAAGTAGGCATCCCACCCCCAGCATAAATCCCGATCGAGCCGTCATAAGTCTGGGGATTATAACCACTACTCTCTATGGCTTCCCAAGCACATTCTAGAAACAGTCTTTGTTGCGGGTCTATTTCTTTAGCTTCTCTGGGAGAGTAGTTAAAGAAGTCAGCATCGAATAGGTCTATATTGGAAAGTAGACCATGAACTTTGACATAGTTAGGATTATTCAGTAAATCAGTCTTAATTCCAGATTTTGCCAACTGTTGATCTGATAATTGGGAAATAGATTCCACACCATTTTTCAAATTTTCCCAAAATTCTTCCAGGTTTTTAGCTCCCGGAAAACGTCCAGCCATGCCAATGATGGCAATATCATGATCATCCTGATGTTTCTTTAAGGGCTTAATTGGGCGTTTTTTCGTTGGTGTCGCTGCACCATCACCTGTAATCAACTGACTTAATGAATTTACAGTTGGGTGGGCAAGCAAGTCCACGACTTTCAACTTAACATCAAATACTTCTTGCAATTTGCTGTAGACCTGGACTAGAAGTATTGATGTGCCTCCTAGTTCAAAGAAGTTATCGTCTATTCCTACTTCTGCTATTTTCAGTACCTCTCGCCAAATAGCAGCTATTTTTTGCTCTGTTTCACTTTCTTCCCGTTTCGATTGAGATGCAGTAGGTTGGTTAGATGACCTCAATTGGTTATAGTCTATCCTGCCCTCAGGGGTAACTGGTAGGGATTCTAATTGCACAAAAGCGGAATGCTGGATTTTGCTGGGAGTGCCGAAGGAATCGCGTATCTCCAATTCTTGCAACTGACGAATAGGAAACTCGGTTGTTTGAGCACTAAAGTAAGCAACTAACTGTTGTAAACTCTGACAATCCCCACTCAATCGCTGTATTTGAGGCTTACTGCTATCCAAACCTACCAGCAAATTATGGTGCTTATGAGACAGTGCTGCCAACAAAGAATAGATTCCTTGGGATGGTGTTATAGCATAGTAACCTTTAGCACGACTGAGTTCCTTCATTTGGTAACCCCGACTCATACCCACCTCATCCCACATACTCCAAGCTAAGCAATAGCTTTGTAGATGAGTATGAGCTCTTTGGTAATCACAGAATGCCGTTTGAAAACTATTAGCGGCAGCATAAGTACCCACATTTACACCCCCAAAGAAACCATTGATTGAGGCAAAATGGATGAATAATCCATCGGTGCTATCTTGAAGCAGTTGGTGCAACACCAAGGTTCCTAACACTTTGGGATGTAGGAGGGTCGCGATATTATTTTGAGTTTCCGCAACCAGCAGTTTTTCTTGGAAGAGTCCAGCCAAATGGATGATCCCATCTAGTTGACCTTCCCATTCCCCTACTGTTTCAGCCACTACCTGTTGCAATGCAGATAAATTACAGATGTCTACAGCTTGATATCGAACTGTACCTAATTGCTGCAACTGTTGATAGGTCTGAATTTTTTCTGCTCTTGCATCTCCTTGTTGTAAGATATTTTTCCAAGTACTTTTCTCTGGTAAGGGCGTTCTGCCTACTAAGATAAGTTTGGCTTGATAATGCTCTAAAAGATATTGAGCAACTTCTTTACCGACACCTCCTAAGCCTCCAGTGAGGAGATAAGTACCACCTCGTTTAAAAGGTAGTTTTTGTTGTGGCTTTGATGCCAAATTGACCGGTTTTAGTCCAGAAATTAGGCGTTTTTCATCCCGGTAAGCTATTTCTGATTCCTTTGTTGTACTACAGAGTTCTTGCCAAATATGGTTCCCATTTACTTCTACCTCTGCTACTGGTAAATCGAGATGAGTACAGCTTAGCCAAGGCATTTCCTGGGGAATAGTTTTGAGTAAACCTAAGACTGTTGCTTTTTCGTAAGCGATGTTATCTGTAGGTTGAACTGATTGTGTGTAACTGCTGACAAACAGTAAGCGTACCTGATGTTGTGTGCCTTGAACTTCTTCTAAGGCTTGAACTAAGTGTAGTAAACTATAAAGTCCTTGGTTCTGTCCTTGCTCCAGGCTTTCTGTATCCGCTTCGGTGTAATCCTGGTAAGTACCTAAATGTAGAATGCGACTAATTGGTGTCTTGGTGGTTGCTATAGATTCCCATAAATCTCGGTAATGCTGTCGGTCTCCCGGAGCTATGGTATAGTTGTGGTCGCCAAGTTGAGCAAATTTATTACCAAAGGCAACTTGGATACAGTGTTGACCTGCTGCTGCTAATTTTTCTGACAAGCAGTGTCCTAATCCTAAGCCATCAACCAAGATTAAAGTTAAACCCACCTGTTGAGGAGCAGGATCAGCGTTAATTTCTTTAATTTGCCAAGATTTTTGGTAGAACCAGTTGGGGATTGTTCGATTGTTTGCTAATTGAATATCAATCGCTTTGATTATTTCTTGATATTCCCCAGCTTGCAACATCTGCTTCAGTTTTCCCCGCTGAATTTTACCGCTGGTTGTCTTAGGAAACTCTGCACTGGATAGGGGTATGACATAAGTGGGAGTAATGCCTAGTTGAGATGAGACTTCTTGCCGAATAGTTTTGACCAACTCAAGATTCAATTCCAGTTGCCGCTGTTTTGGTACGAAGAAAATGACTAACCCTTCTGTTCCTGTTTCTGCCTGAGAGAAGCTCACTGCTCCAGCAAAAGTCGGCTCTACTCCCTCAAGGTTGTTAACCGTATCCTCAATTTCGTAGCAATAATAGTTAACGCCATTAATAATAATTAACTCTTTTTCTCGACCGGTTAGCACCAGTTTGCCATCTAAGATAAAACCCAAATCACCACTGTTAAACCAGCCATCTCCCACAAAGGCTTCTGAGTTTGCTGGAGGATTATGCAGGTAACCAGGAGTAACTACCTTGCCTTTAATCTGGAACCTACCAATTACACCTTCTGGTAACAGTTGATTGCTTTCATCGGTAATGCGAATTTGCACTCCTGGTACGGGAGCCCCTAAATCGGTAAATTCTATGGCATCTTTCTCTGTTGCCTTTGCTTTAACCAACTGCCCTTCTAGGGAGGATTTTCGGATGCGATGGATACCTGATTCCGGATCAAACTGATTTTGATAAGTCATACAGGTACAGACTTCTGCCATGCCAAAAGCTGGTTGCATGGCTTGGGAAGCTACTCCAAAGGGAGCCACTAACTTGAGAAATTCTCGTACTACTTGGGGTGTTACCTGTTCTCCCGCATTCATAAAAAATTGTACTGCAGACAAGTCCCAACTTAAATGAGGTACTTTGGAGATGGCATCACTAACTAATTTGAAACCGAAATTAGGTGTCCAGGTATGGGAGACTCGATATTTTTCCATTAAATCTAACCAGACAGTGGGGTTAGCTAACACCACATCTGTTGCCACTTCAATTTGCTGACAACCCAAGTAAGTATCTTTGAAGTGACAGGTGAGAATGGGAACTACATGATCTACTGGTAACCAATTGAGAGAAACATCTTCTGACTGATAGCCATTAAATTGTTGAGCTGCATGGATATGGGTGACAATACCTTGATGAGTTTCTTGAATACATTTCGGTATCCCTGTGCTGCCTGAAGTTAATTGTAAGAAGGCGACATCATCCGGTTGACTGGAGTAAATTTCTACGGTAGCCGGATAACTCTTCATCTTTTGTACAGGCAAAACTTGCACTGATGAAAATGGGAGTAACTGTTGCAGATTTTGCAGTGGTTCCAACAGGGATTTACTGGCTAATATGGGCGGATGCTCTAGTAACTCCCAGGTATTGTATAGTTTTTTGACTACAGCATTTGGTTGTTGATAAGTCTTGGCTACTGCTACGGTTACTGGTTGAATTCCTCCCAAAATACATCCCCACAGTGCTGGAAAATAGTCTCGTAGGCATTCGATTTGCAGTATGATTCGGTCTCCTGCTTGTAAACCTTGAGCCTGCAAACCGTTCAAGATGCATTTAGCTTCTACCAGTAAACTGCTATAGGTTTGGGAAACTTGTTGTTGCTCAGCAAGGATATAGACTATTTCTTTGTGTGGATATCGAATTGCTGTTTGAATTAGTGCTTCCGTTAAGGTTAAAGGTGCATCTTCGGGAATGCTTAAGGAACCACCATCACTGAATGCCGGTATAGCGGTTGTCAGATTTTCTGGTTGGGGTGCAACTTTGGCAATTGACGGAACTTCTGCTGTTCTTCTAGAGGATATACCGGCGATCGCGGCTTCTGGAACTAGATCTAAAATATGAACTGATGGGGTTGCTTCAGTTTTACGGGGTTGGATAACTACTGCGGCTTGTGTTATCTGTGGATGCGATCGCAGTTTTGCTTCCCAACGGGCAATCAAATCTGAGTCAATAACTTCTAAACTAGCTAGAATTGCTTCGTCTACTTGTCCTGATGTTGTCCGGGGTAAGGCAGATATGGGTACATAAGCATGGGGAAGCAATTCAGGAGATAAATGTAACTTTAGGTGGGAATGTATTTTGTCTACAGAAAATGTATCGGGAATTAA
>JAAHHL010000540.1 GCA_010672185.1 Caldora sp. SIO3E6
AGAAACTAGGAGGCAGGAGGCAGGAGGCAGGAGGCAGGAGGCGAGGGAGGAGGAAGGAGGTTCCAAGGAGGTAGGAGATATGTTTCTCCCATTCAATTGGGGGCGCGAAGCGCTCCTCAGGAGCTCTTGAGAAACTAAAAATGACAACAAGATGCCTGAGTTGCTTGATATGACTAGTTTATAACCTTATTTTTAGGCAAGAAAAACTCTTGTTCCTCCTGCCTCCTGCCTCCTGCCTCCTGCCTTCTAATGCTCATTACTCATTACTCATTACTCATTACTTATTACTTCCTCCCACCGCAAACGATACAGTTGTAAAGCCTTTCTATGCTTACTCTAATTTGAGATCTTGACAAACTAGAGATTGGTATTGTTCGCGTTTGAATTCCTTGAACCCAGGAATCTGATCGCATATGCGCGTCCAGTTGGGATTTTTGGATTTATCGAAGCGATCGATAATTCTTGGATCGGAATGTTCTTCTTCTTGGTGATAGCAGTAAATGGAGGGTAAGTACACCGGCTTACATTCGGTTCGAGCGATTAGGCGGTAAGCAAAATCAATATCTTCATATCCCCAATGTCCATCATATTCTTCATCAAATCCACCAGCTTCAATGGCACTCTCTATTGGGAAAATGGTATTGCAACCATGAAAGAATGCCCAAGGGTGAGGAGTAGTTGTCAACTGTTTGAGATAAGGAAGTCTTCTATCTTCAACGCAATTATAATTAGAAGAACTAGCAATAGGAACCGCCTCTTTGAGTCTTTCCGATGTCAGTGGATCAATATCCGCACGATTAATAAAAATACGTTCTGCTGTTAAAAATAGCTTTTTGCCTAGATCGTTATTATCGATATACTCGCTTAGGTCTCTCAGATAGTGAGGGGGTAAGATAATGTCGGAGTCTAGGGTAATCATCCATGGATATTGGGAGAGCTTCAAGCCTAGATTGCGAGTTCTACTTAGGGCGTAGGTCGTTTTCAACTTAGGTTGCTTGAGCAAGTAGAGATTCAGCTTGTCTTTGTAAGCTTCATAAAGCTCATCAAGATTATCAATAGGTGAATTATTATCGACTAAGATAAGCTCAAATGGTACAGATTTATCCTGCCAAAGCAAAGATTGCAATGTATTATTGAGAGCAGGCTTACCATTGTAACAAGGGATGACGAAGCTAAACATATATACAGATTATTAAGTATTATTGAGTAAATTGCACGAATACACGATCGGGTTTAATATCTTGAGATGACAACTCTTTGTTAACTAAGGCTGTCTCGATACCATAGTCAAGGGCACCTTTGATATCGGTATGAAGCGTATCGCCCACCATGATGATACCTGCCTTATCTGTAAAGTTGACAGAGGAATGAGCTAAGGCAAATATATCTAGAAAAGGCTTGCCGATGTAGATAGCTACTCCACCAAGTCGTTCGTACATTTGGGCAACGGAACCGGCACAAAATTGCTTTTCTCCTAGGAGTGAAAGAACGTGTAAATCGGGATTCACACAGAGCATAGTCATTTTTCTTTCTAGAAATACTTGAAAATCTTGAGGATTCTGAAAAGCAGAATCAGTTGCCGTTAGCAAGATAAATTCTGCTTCGTCAGGTTGGTTAACTCGCGAGTAGGGTAAACCCTGCAATAGCCGCTCGTGTTGAGCCTCACCAATGTAATAATAACGGGAACCAACAATAGTTTTGTTAGCCCCTCGATCGCCCCCAAGCAGATATCGAGTCGTGTCTCCAGAGGTGACAATGGCTTGGTAGAATGTTGGGCTAATACCTATGGATGAAAGTTGTTCGGACATGACTGTCCCAAGAGTTGGTGTATTGCTAATCAAGACAACGGCTTTGCCCCGATTTTTCAAAAATGTCAACCACTCTACAGCATAAGGAAAGCATTGCTCCCCATCTATTAGCACGCCCCATAAATCAACAAAGAAAACATCGAATCGTTCGGCAAGTTGGTGCCAGGAATCAGTACGGTCTTTGACGGTCATCATGCCTCAATATAGTCACTGAAATTAAGTTTGATACAGTCCGCGATCGCTTTTCCCTAAACTCCACTATTACTAGTCCTTTGAGTGGAACCCTCATCATGTAACCCTCCTACCTCGGACAATACATATAAAGGTCTACCCTTAATTTCTTCATAAATACGTCCTACATATTCCCCCAAAATACCGATGCTCACTAGTTGTACCGCACCGAGGAAGAAAATGGCGATCATAATTGTCGCAAAGCCGGTTAAGGGAGATGAGGGAGCAACGATACGCCAGTAGAGAACCAGCATTGCCATCAGCACTGCTACCAATGCTGCGAGTAAGCCAATATAGGTAGAGAGTCGCAGAGGTATCCTGGAAAAGGAAACTAGACCATTGGCAGCTAAGGATAGAGACTTGTGAAAAGTATACTTCACTTCCCCGGCAAAGCGCGGGTCTCGTTCATACTGGATAGCAGTTTGAGAGAAACCTACCCAGGAACGGAGTCCTCTAATATAGCGGTTGCGTTCTGGCATAGTATTGAGGATATCTACTACCCGCCGGTCCATTAAACAAAAGTCTCCTGTATCTAAAGGAATATCGACATCTGCCAGATTTCTGAGGAGGCGATAAAATACATAGGCAAACAGACGCTTTAACCAACCCTCTTGATACCTTTGGGTACGCTGAGCATAAACAATTTGGTAACCCTGTTGCCATTTTTCTACCATTAGGGGGATTAACTCTGGTGGGTCTTGTAGATCAGCATCCAGAATCACAATTACCTGACCACGAACAAAATTTAGACCAGCAGTAACTGCAATTTGATGACCAAAGTTACGGGAGAGGCTAAGGTAGCACACTCGTGAATCTTTTTGATGCAGTTCTCGCAATAGCCAAAGAGTGCGATCGCGGCTACCATCATTTACCAAGATTAATTCTACTTCCCCTAGCTCATCCATTACCGCCTGCATCCGACGGTAAAGTTCCAGGATGGTTGTTTCTTCGTTATAAACTGGAACGACTAGGGAATATTTCGGATTCATTGGTTGTTTGTCATTTGTCATTTGTCATTTGTCATTTGTCATTTGTCATTGGTTGTTTGCGCAGCAGCAAACTCAGGCATTGTTGGGCATTTACCAACAACTTAATAACCAACAATCAATAACCAACAACTAATAACCAATTATCGACCCAATTGATTGGTAATTCCTTCGCAACCACCAGGAATTGTGTTACGGGACTCCTCTCCACACCAAGCACAACAGTAATAGCGTTGTTGTTCACTCAGCCGGAGGACACCAGTAAAGTCAACACCCTCCACCACTGCACCAGTGTAAGCGCCAGTGCGATAGTCAGGGAGGTGAGTACGGCTTAGGGGACTAGCAGTTTCTACTGAACCATAAAACAGTTTAGCTCCTTTGATATCAGCTCCCACAAGGTTAGCTTCGTACAAAATAGAGCAAGTTAGATTAGCATGAGCTAGGTCACAGTAGCTAAGATTGGTTCTGACCATATTGGCACTACTTAGTTCTGTCCACCGGAGATCTGTACCACTAAGGTTTACTCCCGCCAGCATCACGTTCAAGTCAATTACCCGTACTCCACTAATTCGGTCTTCTTGATAACCTCCTTGACCATCTAGCATGGGTCTTCCTAGATGATTATCCCTTTTCAGGGGAGTGAGTAAACGGGACTGGGACAAAAATCTTAAGACCTTGGCTTTGCCATTTGCGTCTACACTACTGAGAATAGCTGCTGTTCTACCTTCACAAAATACCCGTTCTTGGGGCCAGTCTTCTAGCAATCCTTCGTCGTCTAATGCTAGTTCGGAAATTCCTTGAAAGTAAGCATCAATGGTTTGTTGTTGGGTAATCAGGTTTTGTTGAATCGTCAGGTCTTTGGAAATTACGTACTGCCGCCAAGCAATGTAAGCTGTAACAATAGCAATCATAATTTGCCCTACTGCTCCTATCCATTCTGCCCAGGAACCAAATTCATCCCATTTAGCCTGAGCCAACCAATTGCTTACACTTCGGTAAAAACCAAGGAATTTGAGCAAGCTTGCGATCGCAATGATAATACCAAAGAAGGCAATTACTTGCGATCGCTGGGAGGATGGCAAAAAGTCGTTGAGCCATCGGCGTAGAGTTGGCCAAATTTCCTGGAACGAAACCAGAAGTGCTACCAAGGCTCCCGACATTCCCAGCCAAAAGTTATCAATAGTTAATCCTAAAATCAGAATCGCGATCGCGGTGAGAATAATTAGGGAAGCTGACTGCTTAGAAGTTTTAGGTAGTTCATAATTTTGCGTATTTGTCAACCTAGGTAGTGGTAGGGTAGATAAGTGTTGCTCTGCTTGGTTCTTGGCAGTCAATGCTGGAGATTTACCATTTTGCGAGGTGTCTTCTGTAGTTTTGTGGGAACTATCTCCAGAGGGATGGGGTGGGATGGTCATATTATTGAGATGTTAGATTTTAGATTTTAGATTTTAGATTTTAGCCATCAGCTTTCCGTAAGATATCTTTGGGTTCGTTGCGTTGACCATCATTTTTCGCGATCGCATAGATACTGAACAATCTAGTTCCGGTGATCGTTTAGTTACGTAGTGCTATACAAAAGGGATGTCAGTCTCACTCTCTATTGAGGGTTTACCAGCGTTTCGCAAACCTGTTAAGTTTGGTGGTACAGGAGGAGATCCACTTTGGCAAATTGATAACGACAAAATTACTGGCGACCTAAAGGCAGTTCAAGATAGTCCTGTACGTGAAAAATAATTCATGCATCCCCCAGAATTGGGGTATCTAGGGGGCGAAGGAATACAATTTTTCTGCAAAAACAAAAAACCTGCCGCAGCAGGGTGGAGAGATTCATTACTAAAAAGGTAATAGCAATGGCTGTTTCCGACGTATAAGGCAGTTTAGCTGGGACTATGTGAGCGTATTTTAAGCGCTAACTTGCTCTTCTCCCCCACGCTTTTTTTCGCTCACCCCCAACAAACTTAGCAGGAAAAGTCAGAACAGAAACCCCTCAACATAGTAATCGACAGCGTAGAGCCATCTTCCATCAGCCTGACGCCGAACTACTATCCGAGCCTCACCAGGGTCAGGATCCGCTTTCCCATTAAAAGGGTAGGAAAAATAGTCTCCGCCCACTAATGCCAGATCTCCTGATTGCAGCTCATAAGGGTTTGTAACTTCCATTGATTCGTAATCTGCCATATATTCCGCCAGAAGAGTTCGTATCTCATCTTGACCAGTGACTATTGACACTTCGTTGTCTGCAACAATTCCTATTACTGCTTGTGGCTCAAAGAGGGTAAGCAAAGAATCTAGATCTCTTTCGTTAAAATAGTAAGCATAGAGCGGTTGAAGTTCTCCTGGTTCATAAGCCGCAGTATTCTGTGGAGGTACTGTACCTTGACTACCAAGTACAAGCCCAATTTTGCCATTACTTTGTGCCGCATTTAGGGTCTCAAGCTTGAGAGACACACTATCAGTTAAATCATTACCTTGCATGCCAAACGTAACAACATGCACTGGCTCAATAATATCTAAGGCACAAG
>JAAHHL010000541.1 GCA_010672185.1 Caldora sp. SIO3E6
TTACAGCTCATAGTTGGCAAGTCTGATGGGTTAGAGACATTAGAAGCAACCAGAACAACTTGTTTTGGCAGTGCTTTTGGTTGTAGGGCAGTTAATTCACTGTGAAATTGGTTGTCTTGATTAGAGAAAAGTGTGAACATAGTAATAGCCCTCCTTATTTAGGCGAATGAGTCCGACCCCTGACTGGTAATCACCAAGTGAAACTAAAAATGAAAAGAGATAGCTGAATTCCTTGATATAACTAGTTTCTCACCTTCTTTTTCGGCGTGTAATTTACACTGTTGCCTGTTCCCTGTTCCCTGCGCCGTTAGGCGCTTATTACTTCAAAAAACTCCCATACCATAGACAGGAGTAGCAATTCCTTCCCAACGTGCTTTGATTTGTAGAGCCAAAAACTTCGAGTAGTGACGTGACTGATGTAAATTGCCGCCGTGAAACCAAAGTGCTTCCTGTAACGTTGGTTTCCACATATTGCGTAATTCTCCTTCCCAAGGACCGGGATCTTTAGCAGTATCTGAACCTAATCCCCAACATTGACCTACTTTATCAGCAACTTCTTGAGAAATTAGTTCCGCAGCCCAACTATTCATCGATTGATAGCCTGTCGCATAAACAATTAAGTCGGCAGGTAATTCTGTACCATCAGTCAAAACTACTGAATGTTGCTTAATCTGAGCGATATTAGTGCCACTCTTTAATTTGATTTTACCCTCAATAATCAATTGAGAAGCTCCCACATCAATATAGTATCCGGAACCTCGCCTGAGATAGGTCATAAAAAGTCCTGAACCGTCTTCACCAAAATTCAGTAGAAATCCCGCTTTTTCCAGTGCTTGATAAAAACCGGCATCTTGTTTAGCTATTTCTGTAAAAATGGGAGTCTGTAAACTCGGCAAAATCTTATAGGGAATGGAAGCAAAAATCATATCTGCCATATCTGTGGTGATACCTGCTGCCACTGCACTTTCGGAATACAAGTCCCCTAAAAGGAATTTCATTACTGCCTCAGATTTAACCACATGGGTTGATGAGCGCTGAATCATCGTCACATCAGCATCATTTTCCCAGAGAGCAGCACAGATATCGTGAGCGGAGTTATTCGAGCCAACTACCACACATTTTTTTCCTCGGTATGGTTCAGCTCCTGGATGCATACTAGAATGGTGTTGCTCTCCTTGGAACAGATCCGTACCGGGAAATTGAGGAATATTGGGTTTTCCCGACATACCCGTTGCCAATACTAACTGTTTAGGACGTAAAACAACTGTTTCACCATCACGATTAACTGTTACCAACCACTCTTTGGTTGCTGGTTCAAAATAGGCACTAGTGCATTCAGTGGAACCCCAATAGTTGAGCTCCATAATTTTGGTATAACACTCTAACCAATCTCCCATCTTATCTTTAGGAGTAAAAACTGGCCAATGGTCAGGAAAAGGAAGATAAGGGAGATGATCATACCAAACCGGATCGTGCAAACAAAGAGATTGGTAACGTTTACGCCAAGCATCTCCTGGTCGTTGATATTTATCAACAATAATAGTTGGTACTGCTAAAGATTTTAGTCTAGCACCTAAAACAATACCTCCTTGTCCACCTCCGATAATCACACAGTAAGGTTGCTGACTATAACCTAATTCTGCTTCCTCTTGATTTTTAGTTTCCAACCAAGTTTTCTGATATTTCGCAGCGACCTGCGACCCTCCCGGGGGGCGAGTTACTCCTGTTTTTTCTTCATGTCCTTTAAGCTCTGTCATGGTAGTAAACAGAGTCCAACATTGATGGTTTTTTAACCGAATATGTCCCTTGCCTCTTGCTACCTCGGTTTCAAAAGTAAACCAACTTTCCGTAATACCGTTACTGGAGCTCGCTTCTCCTTCTATACACCATTGTCTTGGTTGAATGTCAGAGATAGTTGCTTCTAACATCAATTTGATGTCGTTTTTGCCTTCAAGGGTTTTAATATTCCAAGTAAAGGATACTAAATCACGCCAATAACAATCATCAGTAAACATCTCTACCGCTTGATTGAAGTCACCCCTCTCAATTACTGCCTGAAATTTTTCTAACCATTCCTTTACTTGTTTAGTTGCTACTGTAATATCATTATTCATTATGCACACCGCTTTTTTAATTTATTACCAATTTTAGGTAATTTTGGTCATTAGTACAAGGGATAAATAAGCTTGTACCCATCTAACTTGTAACTTTTTACTGACAGGGAGACCCGGGGACGAGGAGACGCGGAGAGAAATTAGCTATTTTTTCTTGTCTTGAATAAGCTTAATTTTACTCTTGCGCTCAAGAGAAATGATTAGGGAAACGAATCGTGATACAATTACTATAGCTTCTATACTGATTTGTCAACCATGGATAATCCACCTTGGCAACAAGAATCTGTCATCAAACAATCACAATTAATCCTTAATAGTTTTGAGTTTTGGTCAAAACATGATTTTTTTAACAAAAAAGGTTTACTAGATATCAAAAAAAGTTTACTAGATATCCAAGGTTCACCTCAAGAGCAAGCTCAAAAACTATTTAACGCTCCTTTGGTTGTGGTCTCCCATGGAACTCAAAGCAATCCTATTTTGAATTACGGGACCCAGAAAGCCTTAGATATGTGGGAATTGAGTTGGCAAAAGTTTACTCAAACCCCTTCGCGAGACACAGCAGAATCAATAGAGCAAGCAGAGCGCGATCGCTTGTTAGCAGAAACTACAAAGCAGGGGTTTTGTGAATTTTCCGTAATACGCATTACTAGCACAGGAAAGCGTTTTAAAATTAACCAGGGTGTAGTCTGGAATCTTATTGATGAGCAACAAGTCTATCAAGGACAAGCTGCTGTTTATTCAGATTTTTATTTTTTATAGTTATGGATTCGCTAATCCAAATGCAAGCTGTCATAGAAGCACCGGACTACGAAGATGAGTTTCTTTGTCCTTGGGAGGTTCCAGAATTCCAACCATTGTCGCTGATCCGTTTATCGGGAGAGATGACCTATCCAGAAATTGGGTTAGTTGTTGCTCAACTAGCTCAATATAATCAAATAGAACTGGCAAAGGACAAACAAGTAATTTTAAGTGACATTCTCAAAGCTGAGAGTTTAGTTTTACCAGGGGGAATACAAGTTATCTCTGAAGGACAAAAAACTATTTCTCCTAGTTGTTGTGGTGGGCTGGAAACATGGCGCGAATGGATAGATTTTCTACAAACAGATAATTCACCTTGGTTAGGGCATGATCCGAGTCCTTGGATGGAGCATCAGGGGGATATCGTTCGTATTTGGTCAGATGGTGGTATAGAGCCAGCCAAGAATGCATTTTATATTGATGTTTCACGCTCTGATTTTAAGAGAGGATTGAGGATTGTGGAACAAGAACTTCAGGCATTTCTGTTCTGCATTGAGAGTTGGGGACAAGAAATTGAGTTTGCAGAATCCAGGGAATTGTTGCAAAAATTCAATGAGTGTTTTGATATTGGGATGCTATAGGTGTTAGGTGTTAGGTGTTAGGTGTTAGGTGTTAGGTGTTAGGTGTTAGGTGTTAGGTGTTAGGTTTTAGGTTTTAGGTTTTAGGTTTTAGGTTTTAGGTTTTAGTTTCAGTGACAGCGGGCGCACGTCGGTCATTGGTGTCAACTTAAGCTAGAGATAGCTGGCTAGCTGGATAACCTAACCCACCTTGGATTCAAATGATGAGGCTAATAGTTTAAGTCCATTGAAATGGACTAAATTTTTCGGATTCACCTGAAGTTTAGTCATCTTTAGATGACTTGAGCTATTAGCCTGTCGTTTAAACGATAGGTGGGATAAGGGTTTCACCTTAAGTTGACACCAATGCACGTCGGTGCGCCCCTACGGATGAATCAACCAAAACTCTCACTAGCATAGATGTATCCATCCCTATCCCCAACTAAAATAAAGCTATTATCTTCCACAGTATCCATTTGTTGGCTATTCGCAATACCCCGGTGAAGTATTTGCATCAATCTTTGGGGGGTAAAGGATTCTAACTCGACAAAATTACCTTGCTCTAACCATTGCAACTCTTCTTGAGATAAATTTTCCCGAATGTGAGGTGGTAAATGTTGGGCAGCTTGCCCAGAGGCTTTGGAGTTTTGAATAAACATGCCTTGCTTCGTTGCTAAAATTTGGCGTGGCGACAGTCCAAGATCCACAATAACAATATTGTTGTCTGGAAACCAATTGGCTGTCCTCAATTGATACACTAACTCCATATCCTGTGGACTACAATCATGGAAAGCAAACACCTGTAGTAGCGGATTGCGGTGGAGCATTTGCATTGTTGTATCGAAAATACCCTGGGGATAGCCTGAGATACTGAGAATAGCGCAGTTGTATTCAAAGTGAAAATTGTTGGCAATCAACATTTGAGCGATCGCATCACTTTGACAGACTACCACGCGATCGAAGCTGTAAGCAGTGACATCAGGATCTGGTAAATTGTTCTGGCTAGCGGGGGATAAGGTATTAGAGGGGGGTGGTAGCAGTCGTGCCACGGAACCATTTGCTCTTGCCCAACTATCTAGCCAACCTTCCATTTGAGCTCCAGTGATTAAGAAAGTTTGAGGAATCTGAGCAATCCGTCGTTGCTGAAAAAAACCTAGCCAAAAGGCGATTAAGAAGATGATAGTTGTTAACCAATAAATTAATATAGAGTTTATATAAAAGCTAGAAATGATGCCAATAATCAAGAGAAAAGTTCCTAAAATTTTTAATAATGTTGTACTCAATTGACGCATCCTAAAAGTTAATTTTTGAGAATTACTGAGATTGTATAAGTAGTAAATGCAAAAGAGATTCCACCCGAACGGTATCCATGGTAATGAAGTACTAAATACAAAATTATTAAATACTGAGAATATAATCCCCAAAACTGTAATATTACCAATAATAGAGTAGGAGATATTAGAAAATAAATAACGAAAGATCAATAAACCAACACTACCGAATCCTTTTTGCTTCAGTCGTCGATCCAAAAAATAAAAAAGCTGTTTAGGAGTAAAGAACAGTGTATTTTGGGCAGAAATATCCTGGATAACTTTGAGAAAAAAACGATCAGTAAAATTAAGGGGAGCCTTCATTGTTGTTGGATCAAAGGCAAATGGGTGATTACAGTTCTTACAGCGTCCCTGATTGCCTGTACGGTCTTGTAGCTCGTTATCTGTATCACATCGAATGCACTTCATAATTCCTGAAACTCAACTTTTACTGAAATCTGTGGTTGTTTAACTGCCTAATTTAACACCTAAGTTGCATCCTGTGCTCTTCCCTTGGTGCTTAACTAGTAGTTAAACTGGAGGCATAGTTCTTGTGTCCTATATTATCTATTGCTTGCCATGCCATTAACCCAGGATGTAGAATCTGTTGATGTTATCCCACAAGATATCATCTTCCCACCTAGCGATCTAGAGAGTAACGAGCCTCCCTTGGAAAGTGACCTACACCGCGACCAAATTGATTTATTAATTCGCCTATTGCGATGGTTTTGGCAAGAAAGGAATGATTTC
>JAAHHL010000542.1 GCA_010672185.1 Caldora sp. SIO3E6
TGATTGTCGGCAAAGCTGATGCTATTCGCTTGGTGCTGGTGGCTTTGCTGTCTGGGGGTCATGCTCTACTAGAAGATGTCCCAGGTGTCGGCAAAACTCTGTTAGCCAAGTCTTTGGCTCGTTCCATTGATGGCAAGTTTCAGCGCATTCAATGTACTCCGGATCTCTTACCTACAGATATTACCGGTACTAATATCTGGAATCCTCAAAGCCGAGAGTTTGAATTTCTTCCTGGACCAGTGTTTGCTAACATCCTCCTAGCGGATGAAATTAATCGGGCAACTCCCCGCACCCAGTCGGCTTTGCTAGAGGTAATGGAAGAACAGCAAGTAACTGTAGATGGGGTCTCCCGTAGTGTACCTCAACCGTTTTTTGTGATTGCTACCCAAAATCCGGTGGAATATCAGGGGACTTTTCGGCTACCAGAGGCACAAATGGACAGATTCATCCTTTCTTTAAGCCTGGGTTATCCAACTGATTCAGAAGAACTCCAAATGCTGCAACGACATCAGGAAGGTATGGCTCTGTCAGACCTCAGTAGGTGTATTTCTATAGAAGAAGTGTTAGAGTTACGGCGTCTTTGCTCCCAGGTAAAAGTGGAAACATCACTGCAGCAATACATTATTGACCTGGTAAGAGCTTCCCGCAACCATGAACAAGTGACATTGGGGGTCAGTCCTCGCGGTACTATTGCTTTGCAGCGAACTGCTCAGGCTCTGGCTTTTCTCATAGGTAGAGACTATGTAATTCCTGATGATATTAAGTTTTTGGCACCTCATGTACTCGCTCATCGTCTAATGACTACAGGGGGTCGTCAAGCTAAGCCGATTGTTGAACAGCTGCTGCACTCTGTTACTATTCCTTAGAGTTATTGTAATCGTTATGTCAAAGCCTGTGAGGTCAAAAATTCGACTGGGCAAGCAAGGAAAATCACCTGTAATGTTATTCCTCTTGCTGCTTGTCTGGAGTATTTGCCTGGGATGGGGAATGTCCTTAGCAGTAAATGCTAAACCAACAGCAAGGATTGCTCAAGCTGCTACAGCGATACCAGGTCCAGTTGACCCAATTCCAGTGCGTCACCAACAAGGATACAAACTTTATTTGGAAAACTGTTCTGGTTGCCATATTGCCATACCACCAGAGGTGCTACCGACAGAGAGTTGGCGTCAGATTCTTTTAGAGATAGATCAGCACAATGGTAAGAAGCTAGAAATTATTGGTCCGATTATCCAAATTATGTGGAACTATCTGCGAGCTTTCTCTCGTCCCCTAATTAAACAGACTGAGGATGAACCTATCCCTGAGCTGATCAGAGAATCTCGTTACTTCCAGGCTCTACATCCACGAGTTGACTTACCTAGACGTTTAACTCATGACACCTGTGTCACTTGTCACCCTGGTGTTGCCCAATATGATTATCGTACTCTGACTTCGGAGTGGGAAAATGCTCTTTGAGAATTGAGAATTGAGAATTGAGAAAAATTTCTGTACATCTGTAGGGGCGGGTTTAGGGTCACCGTTAACGAATTTGACGATAATCTTTGTACAAAACCCGCCCAAACGATAACTTGGGAATTGGGAATTGGGAATTGGGAATTGAGATATCTCCCCACACTTCCCACACCTTTTGAAAGCTCAACGCATCCCCCAAACTCTGATGGTATTATCTCGACTACCACTGACAATCGTCTGACCATCTAAGCTGATATCTACGGAACGAACTAAGTCTGTATGTCCCCTCAGACAACGAATTTGCTCACCTGTAGTCAAGTTCCATACTCTAACAGTCTTGTCTCGACTACCACTGACAATTGTCTGCTCATTTGCATCGATGGCTACCGATTGAATTGAGGATAAATGTCCATTGAGGGTACGTAGTTCTTTTCCTGTCGGTAAATCCCAAACTCTGATGGTATTATCCCGACTACCACTAACAATTTTTTGACCATCCGGACTAATGGCAACAGAGCGAAGTTCATCTGTATGTCCATTGAGGGTACGAATTTCTTGTCCTGTCGGTAAATCCCAGACTCTGATGGTGTTATCCCGACTACCACTAACAATTGTTCGGCCATCTGGACTAATAGCAAGGCAATAAACTTCCCCTGTATGTCCTTGGAGGCTACGTAGTTCCTGTCCTGTAGGCAAATTCCACACTCTAATGGTATTATCTCGACTACCACTAATAATTGTCTGACTATCTGGGCTAATAACAAGGGAATCAACCTCTCCTGTATGTCCTTTAAGGTGGTAAAGTTCTTGCCCTGTCTCAAAATCCCAGACTCTGATAGTATTATCCCAACTGCCACTAACAATAATCTGACCATCTGGGCTGAGGGCAAGGGAATAAAATAAGGATGAATTTCCCCAAAGGACACGAAGTTCCTGTCCTGTTGGTAAATCCCAGATTCTGATAGTATTGTCTAAACCAGTACTAACAATTGCTTGCCCATCCGAGCTGATGGCGACAGATTCAACCCAAGAAGAATGTTTTCTAAGAGTGTAGAGGAAATTCATCTGGGGCTGATAATGCCCTTTTTTTTTCAGTTTTTGGAGTAGTAATTTTTCAGCAACCTGCTGTATTGGTTCTGACTCATCCTTCAGAGATTGAATCACTAAGTTCCAGCCTTCTGCCCCATATCTGGTTGCTTCCAACAGAGCAGTAATCTTTCCTTTGATAGTAGAGCTTGCCAACTGCATTTCAATACCTTCTAGCCCTCCTAAAACTACACTATGCTCTGGGGCTCCAACTTGACTCCCAAGCACCAGATCACCGGTTCTTGGTTGTATTTCCCTCGCCTCCATAGAATCCTGCTGCGGGGAAAGCACAGAATAATTTCGCTGTTCTAAATAGAGAGAAATTAGTTGTTGATAATCTTCTCCAGTAATTACTACCCGCTGTAGTCCTAACCCCCAAGGTTGTAAGATGTAGTGAAGTCGATCCTGAGCATCTAGGTTATCAGGGCTAACCATTGCGACTACAACCGATAATCGTTCAGCTTCAGTTTTCCGTTGAGGAACTAGGCATAGGGGCACTAGGCGGTAACGATAACATAAATCAATCGGAATGATTTTTTTTATTAGGCGGTAAATTCTTTGGACAGCAATTTGACTGATTTTTGGCTCTAGAGATTCAACTCCATAAAGAACTTTGAGCTGAAAGAGCCGAAATTGTTTGTACTGGTGTCGCAAGTTAGCAGAGAGGGGACGCCCTGTGATTAATTCTAAAATTTCTGTTAAAGGGCGACCTGATCTGTAACTTTCTACCAGCGCTTGCTCCAAGCGATCGCTTTCAATATAACCTAACTGAATCAGTTTTCTACCAAAGGGGGAAACATAGTTCTGGAAATGGATATTGTCTGCACCCTGTATCCCACTCATAGTCTTGCTGCTTGGTAAAACTGACATAACAGTTAACTAGCATGTTAACGTTCACTTGTTGCAAATACTAGTGGCAACCGTACCACTCTGATTTATATTCTAGTTAGGCAAAAAAATAACTCTTATTATACTGCCCAAAATTTGCGGTAAACCCGCCCTTATATGCTTTAATGTATGGTTGATTCTCAATTCTCAATGGGTGCGGCTCTTTATTGGTATCAAAGTGGAAAATCTTCCTTGTCGGTTATGATCGGGAGAAATTCCCAAATCTCATTTGCTAAATTCAAATAGAAGGAGTGCACAATGCAGAAACGCAAGGCCCTGATTCTTAAGTCTCCTAGAGAGATGTGTTTCCAAGAAGAGACTATCAAGGAATTAGAGCCGAACCAGGTTCTGATTCGCTCTGTATTGTCAGCTTTCAAGCATGGAACGGAGATGGAAGCTTATCACGGCTCGAGTCCCTTCCTGAAAAGAAGCCTAGACCACGAAATGCGCATTTTCCTAGACAATACCGAAGATGTTTCTAGTATCCTCTACCCTGGTACCTTAGGAAACATGACTGTTGGTACTGTGGAGAAAATAGGTAGTGAGGTGGATTCATTCGCAGTGGGGGACACTGTCTTTGGCTGGCTACCAGTAGCCGACTGGCATGTCAGCTCAGCTGATAAAATTTTCCCCTTGGATGGATTAACACCTGAGCAAGCTTTGTGCATTGACCCTGCAAACTTTGCCATCGGTGGGGTACTAGATGGAGAAATTTGCTTCCGTGAGAAAGTCCTAGTTACAGGGTTAGGTGCCATTGGACTGCTAGCTGTTCAGTATTGCAAGCTTCATGGTGCAACAGTGTATGCTTCTTCCAGCTTTCCTCAGCGCCGCGAACTTGCCAGTAAATACGGAGCAGATGTAGTTCTCAATCGGAAAGAACTTAAAGATTTGGGACTAGAAGTTAAGCAAAGGACTAATGGAGGTGTTGATGCAGTAATTGAATGCTCTGGACGCTATATTCAACTCAAACATGCGATGCGAGCCGCACGTCAATGTGGCAGGGTTGTTTGCGTTGGCTTCTATTCTGGCGGTGCAACTGACTTGAACTTGGGAGAAGAATTTTTCCACAACCGGCTTACTTTACTGGCTTCTTTACCAGACGCTTATTGGAATAATCCGGTTCGAGGTGGTGAAACCCCTCGGTATGCCAAGGAACTCCATCAGTTCATCATTGACGATTTCAAGGCAGGACGTCTGAATATTGAAGGATTGCTTGGACCAGCCTATCCTTTTAGTCAAGCAATGGAAGCGGTGGAAGCCATCTCTGAAAATCCCGTTGATGTGATTAAAGTTACTATTAAGTATTAAGCTTAAGAATCCCCGTCCTTAAAGGACGGGGAGAATGGGAAAAAATATTAAGTGATTATGATGTTTAATTGAAGGAAATCGGCTTCCCAGTATCTGCACTTTCGTAGATGGCATCAATTAATTGCATAATCTTGATTGCCTCAGAGCCATCTGCCATATGAGGCTTATCGTTGATAATTGCATCAAGAAAGTAGTACATAGAAGTAGGACACAAATCTTGACTCACATCATCGATATTGAGGGTATAAGAAATACCTTTTGACTCATAAAAGGTTTTGGCATCGAAAGTATATCCCTGGTTAATATTCTGCTCAAGAAGACCTTCTTTTTCCCCCAGGAGCCTAAATTCAATTAAGTTACTCTCTAGTATATTTGCAGCCCAACTAACTTGGATCATCAAGCTAGCATTGTTAGTAAATTTAACAAAGGCTTCAACGGTATCTTCCACATCAAAATTTGAGCCGGATTCCTTCGCAACTTTTTGGCAGATGCGATCATGGGTAGAAGCCACAACTGATGATACTTCTGGAAAATCCATTAGCCATAAAACTTTGTCAAGACAATGGACACCAATATCAATGAGAACTCCTCCCCCAGACATGGCTTTCTTGCCAAACCATCCACCAAACTGGGAAAAACCACTGATATTACGAAGCCAATGACAAGAAGCTGAATATATATCTCCAACTAATCCTGCATCTATCCGTTGCTTGAGGGCAACAGATTGGGGGATAAATCGGTAGGAATAGTTCACCATTAAACGTTTACCAGTTTCCTTCGATTTCTGATGCATGG
>JAAHHL010000543.1 GCA_010672185.1 Caldora sp. SIO3E6
TGTCGTGATTGAGCACAGCAACACTGGAGGTAGGCATTTCAGCTAATAACTCACACTTAGCTTGAGCGATCGCTTCGACAGAACCCAACAACCCAATATGAGCTGTTCCCACATTGGTAATCACGCCAATGGTCGGACAAGCTATCTGAGCTAACTGAGCAATCTGTCCAGAGCCACGCATGGCCATTTCAATTACAGCATAATCATGCTCTTCACCCAATTCCAGCAAAGTTTTGGGCACACCTATTTCATTGTTGTAATTAAACTGGGTTTTGAGAACCTTCCCCTGGGTTGACAAAACTGCTGCAATTAATTCCTTCGTTGTGGTCTTACCGACAGAACCAGTTACGGCAATTACCGGAATATCAAATTGATTACGCCACCATCTGGCGATTTGTTGGTATGCCTGTAGAGTGTCTGCAACCTGTAATTGGGGAATTGTAGGGGCGCACCGACGTGCGCCCTCAACAGCTTGCAAGTCGGTGATTGCCGCGATCGCTCCTTTATCTAGAGCAACTTCTAAAAAATCATGTCCATCATATTTGTCCCCTCGCAGTGCCAAGAAAATTTCACCTGGCTTGAGGCTGCGAGTATCGGTGGTAATACCAATAAAGCGGGATGCCAATACGACCGCCGATAGATTGACAGGCTTAGCAGCAATAATGTCAACTAATTGAGCTAAAGGAAGCTGACAAGGCATAAGGGTTTATCTGCCCAGGGTAAGGGATGAGTGTTTTTTGCAAAACAAGGATTTTGCACTGTCTAGTGTGGGGTGTTAGGATTATTTAGTCAACAATTTTTTTTAGATTTTAACTAAATTCTGGGGAAATTTTGTAAAGATTTGGTACAAAAAGTAAAATTATACCAAAATAACTACCCCCAGTTGGAGTCATCATTTATTATGACCTTTCTGTTAGGGTAGGAGATAGTTAAGTCGGGATGCATCAGTGTTTGACGTCCACCCAGAGTGCAAATCAAATTTAAGTTTAAATTTTCTTTTTATTCCACAAGATTGATTTTTGATTGGCTCCAGCTTCTGCACCCAGGAGGGCTCACATCTAAGTGAATACATTAATGGACTCTGACATTAGACGAACTAGCTTGGCAGAGCAAAAGCTATATGATCATCTACTCGATCATGTAAAGAATGAATCACCAGAACAGATGATTGAGCGCTTCAAAACTCTCTTCCTAGAGGGGTCGAAGTATGCTGATTCTCATATATGGTCTGCTTTGGAAGTGCTGGTAACTGATAAGCGAGCTGAGGAAGAATTCAAATTTTTCCTTAATCGCTGCTGTCATATCTTGATTAATCGCTGGCAGATACAACCTCACCTACAGAAGGCAATTCCTGAATTAGTAGGTCTCTTCGAGAATCTCCACACTTATCCAATGGCTTACTCTCGCGGAGCAAGGCGTCTGCGGCAGTTAGTTCAGCTTTTTCTACAAACAGAGCAATATCTAACCCTGCGACGTTTGTCTCAGGTGATGGAGCAAGCTTCCCAAGAGGAGAACAATGATTCTCAGGCAGTAGGAGCTCTGATTCAGCGATATCCTTACTTATATGAGCATTGCCTTCTGAGTGAAGATAGCAGTTATGAGCATCAGCAAACAGTTAGGCAAATTCGCGCTCGGATTCAGCGGCGCTTTGAAGTTGATCTAGCTGGGTACATAACCTATCAAGCGCGTTGTGCTCGAGCGAAGCTCAGACAATCTCCAGCGGTTCCACCAAAAATTATCCAGCCAGTAAAAAACCCTACTCTTTTGAGTGAAGATGAGTTAAAAATTGCTGTTAGAGAATTTATCGGTAAAGTACAAGGTTGCTATACCTACCGGGATATTGCCCATAGCTTCCTCACCCACAGTAGTCGTACTAGCTTATACAAGTACTTTAAGGACGATTTGTATGAATACCTGACTGCTTCAATTGATTCATCCTATGGAAAACGTTATTTTAATGACCGACTGTATAAGCAGATCAAAAATACCCTAACTCTGAGCGATCATCAGCAGCTCAACGAATTTCTCATTGTCAGAACCTGTAGCCAGCTGTTAAATTTCTTAGTAGTCGAGAGTGCCCAGCGACCTAATCACTATATCTTTGTCGATCTGATTACCAATTTAGGTGCTACTTCTACCACTGGTATCTTGCTTAAGGTAGTGTTGCTCTGTGGTAAGGTTAAACCTTCTTTGGAAAAGCGATTTTCTATTTTGTTTAACCACTACGAATCTGCCAACAGAGATGGCGTACCCTGGTTAATCAGATCTTTGGAAAACATCAATGTTGCCTTAAGTGTGCATTTTGGATCAGCTGACCTTTCTTGTCTGAATTTATATGAATTTGATTAAGGTAGGTGGTAGGTTTTAGGTGTTAGGTGTTAGGTTTTAGGTTTTAGGTTTTAGGTTTTAGGTTTTAGGTGGTAGGTAATAGTCCTATTGAAAAAATTTACCACCAGGTAATGAAATTAGGCTCCTGCCTCCTGCCTCCTGCCTTCTGCCTTCTGCCTCCTGCCTCCTGCCTCCTGCCTCCTGCCTTCTGCCTCCTGCCTCCTGCCTCCTGCCTCCTGCCTACTTACTAATTACGATACTGCGATTGTTATAAAGACTCATCGCTTTTTCAACCCCCTCTCGGAGAGCAAGTTCCACCGTCTCAACTACTAGCTCAAGCATCTGAGAGATTAACTCAGTTTCCTGAGCAGAAAATTTACCTAGGACATGGGAAATAGTACCCTTGTCCTGACTAGACTTGCCAATGCCAATCCGTAAGCGAGGGAAATTTTGCGTACCCAAATGAGCGATCGCAGATTTCATTCCATTGTGTCCTCCTGCTGAACCGGAGAGACGTAGCCGCAAACGTCCTACGGGTAAATCCATATCATCATAAATGATCAGTACGGAATCAGGGGGTAGCTTGTACCAATCCGTCACAGCACGAATTGCTTGTCCAGAGCGATTCATATAAGTGAGGGGTTTGAGTAAACGCAGCTTGCTTCCCTTAAACCCAGTTCCTTCCCCAAACCAGCCTTGGAAGCGGCGGTTTTCGCTCCAAGAAATTTGTCTCCGACGTGCCAAAGCGTCAACTGCGTCAAAGCCAATATTATGCCGCGTTTTATCGTATTTGGGTTCTGGATTACCCAAACCTACAATTAGCTGAGGAATTACCAAGGTGGATGATGGGGTTGCTTTTGTCATATTTTTCTATGGGTTTAAGGTTTTATGAAAAGCAACTAAGCTCCCCGACTTCTTAGTTTAACCTGTGGTTATTGCACAAACTCCAAAGAAGAAGCCGAGGAGCTACCAATTGGAGAAGTCGGCTTCAAGCAATCCGCAAGCTAATACCCCTTTTGAGTTATGCAGGATGCTGAAATAGGGATTCTAGATAGACACGCGCACAAGCACGATAAGTCGGGGAAGTTTCTGGCATCCTACCATTGCCGTTTTGGAGCAAAAACAATGATAGTGCTGCAGAGAAGACCCGGTCTTGATCCCAGTTAGGATGGTTTTCTAAATAGCCTTTGAGGGACTCGTGCAATTCTTCAGGGATTTCTGCCAGAATGCTTACGGTTGCGTTCATATTTACCTCTGGTTTCATGGCGTGTTGTTACAAAGCAAACTATCTTTAAGTGCCTTATGAAACTGGCTTGTGCCGCTGAAAGCCGGAAAATCAAGGGCAGAAAGCACCCATTTCTACCGCTGTCAGATTAGTGTCAAGCCAATTTTTTCATTAGTTGGTCGCACTATTCTCATCTAAAGTGGGGTGGGGTTGTCAATGCTGCGAAATATTAAGAACCCTCTGCAAGCCAAACAATGTCTACGAAGCAATAAGTATTATAGGCTAATTTTTGTTACATAACTTTACATAAACTCAGCCTTCTCCATACTCAAAATACTTGGCTCAGAAAATATTGACTGAGACGGGAAGCCCCTATGGCACCGTTCATACTTGTGGAAAACTAGCAGTAACTTGTGGAAAACTAGTAGTAACTTGTGGAAAAAGTTGAACAGCAGTGTGGAAACATTGGGGAATCTTTGGGGGAAAACTAGGGCGAAAGATAAGAATTCTTACAGCTTTTATCTTCCGAAGGTCGAATTGAGTATGGAAAATGGGAAACAGCTTGTTCTCCAGCTGTTCCGAGCCTTCTTCCTCTCTGTAAGACGGTAAATTTTCAATTCCCAGACTGGGAGCCAACTTATTTACTCTTCATCATCCAGACGGTGACCCAACACAGTAAAAACTTGACTTTGCTCAAATAACTGCACCAAGTCACCGTTAATTTTATTGTTTGCGGCTTCTTCTCGTAAAATTTTGAGGGCAATTTTTGTTGGTAGACGACGCTTATAAGGGCGATCGCTAGCCGTGAGAGCATCGTAAATATCCGCAATGGTGAGCATTTGGGTTTGACTGGTAATGTCCTCCTGCTTCAACCCTAGAGGATAGCCACTGCCATCTAGCTTTTCGTGATGTCCATAGGCAATTTTGGGAACATCTTTGAGATGCTTAGTCCAAGGAATGCGCTTCAGGAAGTGGTAGGTATGAGTAACGTGAGCTTCAATACCCAGTCGTTCTTGGGATGTTAAGTTGCCTCGGGCAATCATTAGCTGAGCTATTTCTTCTTCTGTAATCAGAGGCTTGGTGGAACCATCAAGATCTTGATATCTATACTCAGACATCGTTGTTAGTTGATCTAAAACTTCTTCAGCAGAAGCTTGCAACTCTTTCTTGTTGATGATGTTAGGTTCATTGAGTTCTTTGACTAATTGCCAGTAGTGATTTAGCTTATCAATAGCTTGAGCCAGTTGGATATCGAATTGCTCGAGTTGTTGGCAATGGGGACAGTTACCTTGTTTGCCATTGTCCAAATGTTGGTGAGAGGCATTTACTAAAAGGTGTTGGAACTTCTTGTGGGCACATTCCATTTCCAGAGTACGCTGTGCCAGAGCCAAACGATGGCGAATTGCTTCTAGTTGGATTGGGTAGAGTTTTTTCTGCTTGTTTAAAATCGCTTCTGGAACACCTACTTTGCCAAAGTCGTGCAATAAGGCAGCATAGCGAATTTCCTTGATTTGGCGATCTGTTAAATAAATCAAACGTAGGGAACCAGTGCCAATGGCAGAAGTATTCTGTGCCAGCCGCACCGTCAACTCGGCTACTCGTTCTGAGTGACCAGAGGTTGTCGAATCTCGTGTTTCAATAATTTGTACAGAAGCTCTGACAAAACCTTCAAAAAGATTTTCGATACTCTTTTGCAGATGATTGCGTTCAATGGAAATTGCTGCCTGAGAAGCAAGCGATCGCACGATTCTTTCTTCCCATTCTGAATAAGGCTGGGTCAACTCCATTGTTTTTTCTGGACAAAGGATAATATCATGTGCTACCTTACGGTTAATCAGCTGCAATACACCAATCACTTCCCCATCTTGATCCTGCATGGGTAGCACCAAAACCGAACCAGTTCTATAGGGCATAGAAGTGTCAAAACTGCGGTCTAGTGCAAAAGGGACCTCTGATGGT
>JAAHHL010000544.1 GCA_010672185.1 Caldora sp. SIO3E6
GCTGAGGGGGCTGAGGGGGCTGAGGGAGCTGAGGGAGCTGAGGGGGCTGAGGGGGCTGAGGGAGCTGAGGGAGATAGGGGAGCTGAGGGAGCTGAGGGAGCTGAGGGAGCTGAGGGAGATAGGGGAAAAATCTAGATTTATAGGCATTATAACCGATATGATAAGTTTTTCTTGTATCTTACTTATTACTTATTACTTATTACTTATTACTTATTACTTCAAAACCCGTTTCTCTCGCCACATTTTTAGGTGTACCACGGTAGCAGGTAGCGATCGCATCTTTAGTAAAACCGTATATTTACTGAAGCTTTTCCCTCGACTTTGTCTTAGTCTTGACAATATTCTTGAAGTTTGCTATAGGATTGGAAATACAGGGAGCAAAGGTGATAAATCGCTGCTTAGGGCACAGACTCTTAATTTTACCAACAACTCTTCTGATTTTAGTCGCAAGTGGGTTGAGGGGGGCTGCTGGTTCTGAAGATATTTTTGCTCCCTACCGGGAGGAGATTCGGGAGAGACTACCGTCGGGTTGGTTGATGCGTTTACCCTCTGAAGTACCTTCTGGGGTTTTAGGGGAGGGGACACAGAGTCAATACAAGGTGCAGGTAATGTCTGGGGAGGGAGTAGCTGGCTTAACAGTTAGTCTGTTCAATTGTGAGGATCAGTCCCCTGGTTGTTTAGTCGGTAGCTTTGCGGTAAGTTCTCCGGCTTCGGTTGAGGAGGCTTGGCAGCAGCATCAAATAGGTAGAGCTCCCATTACCCTAGGGAAGGGTGTTCAGGGGTATTTTTTGGATGGTTCGAGACAGCATCCAGCTAGTCCCTTTTCCTCGGTGATGTGGGAGCAGAAGGGACTGATTTATACGGTACGGTTTCTGGCTCAGGAACGGCAAAATATCCTTTGGATGGCTTATGGAATGGCGAATCAGACGCCGATTGCTAGTGCGGTGGCTGAGGGAGAGGAAGAGGAGGGTGAGCGAAAAAAGGAGTGGGGAAGCGAGTCAGCAGACGCGGGGACGCGGGGACGCGGGGACGGGGAGAATGGAAATCCCACAGAAAATTTCGTTCACCCGGAAGAGGAGCAACTATCGGTTGCTACTCCAGCAGCTGTGCCTAGGGTAGAGCAAGTGGCTTTGCCAGCAGAGATTTTTACCTCCGTTTTGGAGGAAATTAGAGCTAGTTTGCCTGCTGGTTGGGGAATGCTTTTGCCGGATGAGGTGTTGTTGAGGGAGGATGCAGAGGTTGGGGAGAAGAAGTACCATGCACAAGTGTTGTCTCCTCCGGCTGGAGTGGGACTCACTGTAGGTATTTTCACTTGCAAGGATGACTTGTTCTCTTGCTTAGTGGGTAGTTTTTCCGTTGAGAGTGAGGCTTCCGAGGAGGCTCAGCGTCGGTTTTGGCAACATCAGGCATCGGCAGCGCCGATTACCCTGGCTCCTAATGTCAAGGGATATCAGCGGTTGGAGCCTTTTATCCCTAATCCGCCTAGTCAATTTTATTCAGTAATGTGGCGGCAGGATGGTCGGTTTTACACGGTACGGTTTTCGGCTCAAGAGCGGCAGAATATTCTCTGGATGGCGCTTTCGATGGCAAATCAGACGCCGATTGTGAGTACAGCAACGGCAGCATTGAAGCCTGGGGTAGTTCCGACAGGGGATAGTGCTAGTTCACCGGTGTTGGCAGTTGATTTGGAGGGAGAGTCAGTTGAGCAGGATAATTCCTTAGCGTCAGAATCTGAATCCCAGGAGCCAGAAGAGTTATGTACCAATCACTCCGAGGAGCAACCAACAGCTGAGCCGATTGAGGTTAAGGGTAAGAATATCTCAATTCAGGTTAAGGGTAGTACGGTTTTTGGAAGTGATGAGATTGAAGAAGCAGTTACTCCAATTATTGAGAAGTTTGATGCAGGAAAACTACCAGAAGAAGAGTTTATTAAAGAAATCAATGAGCGAATTACTCAACTTTACCTAGAAAAAGGCTACATTACTTCCAGAGCTAAAGATCACCAGGGGATTACCAATAATATTGTGGAAATTAAGGTTATTGAAGGTAGTTTGAGGAAGATTGAAATTAAAGGAAGGAAGCGGTTAAACAAGAATTATATTTGCAGTCGCATCGGCTTGGGTGTGGGAATACCCCTCAATACTAATCAACTGGAAGAGCAACTGAGGCTATTACGGAGTAATCCCCTCTTGGAAAATGTGGAAGCGAGTCTCCTGGCAGCTGAAGAAGGTAAGAGTGATCTGAAAGGTAAGAGTGATCTGATCGTAACAGTTACAGAAGCAGCTCCCTTAGTATTAAATTTAAATATAGACAACTATTCTCCCCCTAGTGTGGGTTCTGAACGATTGGAAATTGGTTTATTGTATCGCAATTTAACGGGGTCTGGGGATGAACTATCTGCTGCTTATTCCCGTTCAACGACAGGGGGAGCAGAGGTGTTTGACTTGAGCTGGAAAGTGCCGGTTAATCCGATGGAAGGTACTTTGTTGGTGAGGGTCGCACCGAATCGAAATGAAGTCACTCAGTCAGAGTTTCAAGCGTTGGGAATTCGGGGAGAAAGGGAACTGTATGAAATCTTTTTCCGTCAGCCGTTAATGCGCACCACCAGGGAAGAGTTGGCACTGTCAGTGGGTTTTTCCTATCAGGATGGTCAGACATTTTTGTTCGATAGAGAACCCTTTGGCTTTGGCATTGGACCCGATGAAGATGGTGTGTCTCGCACCAGTGTGTTTAAGTTTGGTCAGGATTATGTGAGGCGTGACCGTCAGGGAGCTTGGTCTTTACGCTCTGAGTTTAGTTTTGGCACTAACTTGTTTGATGCTACCACAAATGAGGGTTCTATTCCCGATGGACAGTTCTTTAGTTGGTTAGGTCAAGTGCAGCGGGTGCAACGATTAGGAGAGGAACATTTGTTAGTTATGCAAGCAGATTTACAGCTGACACCAGATAGCTTATTACCTGCTCACCAATTTGTTATTGGCGGAGGGCAATCTTTGCGGGGTTATCGGCAGAATGCTCGGAGTGGAGATAATGGGTTTCGTTTCTCCATTGAAGACCGATTTACGATCTTGCGGGATGAGGGGGGAGAAGCCAGGTTGCAGATTGTGCCCTTTGTTGATCTTGGAGCGATTTGGAATAGGTCCGGTAATCCCAATGTGTTACCGGATCAGACCTTTTTGCTAGGAGCTGGTTTAGGATTGCGGTGGTTAAATGCGGTGGGGATTGATGGTTTGAGTTTCCATTTTGATTATGCTTTTCCTTTCTTTAACTTAGATGAGCAGGGAGGAAATATTCAGGATGAGGGTTTTTATTTTCAAGTTAATTATCAACAAAACCTCGATTTATTTGGAAGTGAAAGTGAGGGAGAATAAAGAAGTAGTAGTGCCGTGACCCAGCTAAAATAGTGCATTAGAAACTGGTTTTGAAGTAAAAAGTAACAAGTAAAAAGTAACAAGTAAGAAAGAACTAGAAACCAAAATCTATTGCACCATTTTAGCTGGGTCAGTCCAGTAGGGTGCGTTACGCTTCGCTAACGCACCAGAAGGCAGTAGCACCAGAAGGCAGTAGCACCAGAAGCATTGCCAAGGAATTACACAAAAGCGAGCAAGATGCTAGCGAGCAAGATGCTAGCGAGCAAGATGCTCGCACTACTGAATAGAATGCTCTTATGAATAGCAACCCCCAGGGAAGTTAGGACAACTCCAAATGCAGCAAACCTTTACCTGTCAATCTCTTCCCTTCTGCCTTCTGCCTTCTGCCTTCTGCCTTCTGCCTTCTGCCTTCTGCGTAAGTAATGAATGTATCAAAAATCACTTGGATTATTATTACAAATACCGTACAAAGATGATCTTCCTTTAGTTAGCTGCAATTTGGTTTGATTCTTGGGAATACTAGTCTGGTCACTGCATTTACTCGGGAGAAAGTTATGCTCTCACTACTCAAGAGAATGAGCCAGTTGTTGATAGTGTTGGTTTTGGCTGGGGTGTTTGGCTGGGAGAGAGTGAGAGCACAATCGATTGTGCCTGCGGGGGATGGTACGGGGACAATTGTTACACCGAATGGACAGCGTTTTGATATTAATGGTGGCAGTCTTTCTGGAGATGGGACTAATCTGTTTCACAGTTTTGAGCAGTTTGGACTTAGTCAAGGGGAAATTGCTAATTTTCTGTCTAATCCCCAAATTCAGAATATCCTGGGACGGATAGTTGGGGGTGACCCTTCGATTATTAATGGTTTGATTCAGGTGACGGGGGGCAATTCTCATCTGTTTTTGATGAATCCGTCGGGGTTTGTGTTTGGGGCAAATGCTCAGTTGCAGGTTCCGGGAAGTTTTACAGTGACGACAGGGGATGGGATTCAATTTGGCTCGAATTGGTTTAGTGCTGGGGGTGGCAATGATTTTGAGGCGTTGGTAGGGAATCCTACGGGTTTTGGATTTGCGATCGCTCAATCAGGGGCGATTATTAATGCTGGTAATCTGGTGGTAGGTTCGGGGCAGGATTTGACGCTGTTGGGGGGCACGGTGGTGAATACCGGTCAGTTGTCGGCTCCGGGGGGAGAGGTGATTGTGACGGCGGTACCTGGAGGAAATCGGGTGCGGCTGACGGTGCCGGGGAATGTGTTGAGTTTGGAGATTGAGCCGATTGCTCTGAGTGGTTCTCAACCGAATGATTGGAAGTTGCCGATTACAGCGTTGCCCACATTGTTGACGGTGGGTGCTAGTGGTTTGGATACGGGGTTGGCGGCTAATGCTGGGGGTCAGGTGGTTTTGACAGAATCTGGTCTCCCCGTAGGAGAAGGGGATGTTGTCGCAGGGGATGTAACTGCTCAAACAGCTGTGCTAGCTGCTAACCAGAATTTGACGTTGGTGGAGAGCCAACTTCAAACCACAGGAGATTTAAATCTGCTGGCAGGGGATACGGTACGGATGCGGGACAGTGTGACAAATCCGGTTAGAGTTCAAGCAGGGGAAGAGTTAATTGTTCAGGGCAACCAAGGGGTTGATATCTTTGCGCTGAATCATCCTCAAAGTGGACTGCTCTCTGGTGGTGATATGGTGTTGCGCTCTGCCAATACGGTAGGGGGAGATGCTCACTATACAACAGGTGGTAATTTTCGGATTGAACAGTTAGATGGCAGTCTGGGGAATCTCTTCAGTCCCTATGATCCAGTAGTTCGTGCTAGTGGTGATGTTAGTTTCGATAGTTACACAGGAGCCTCTCTACACATTTTTGCTGGGGGTAGTGTAACGATTCCCGGAACTATTACAATTACAGGTCCAGATACAGTGGCTAACTCAATTCAGGAGAATGTTACTCTGTCTGATGGGACGGTGGTTGCTATTGATGGTAATGCTCAGCCAACTCTTGATATTAGGGCTGGCACTACTGCATTTGGTACACCTCAAATTATAGGTACTGGTACTTTTATTCCTGGTTTTCCTTGTATATGTGGAACTGCAACGAGTGCGGATATTACGCTTGGCAGGATTATTACTAATGGAGGAAAT
>JAAHHL010000545.1 GCA_010672185.1 Caldora sp. SIO3E6
CTCTTGAGAAACTAAAAATGACAACAAGATGCCTGAGTTGCTTGATATGAATAGTTTCTGACTTCTTTTTAGGCAAGGAAAACTCTTGTTCCTCCTGCCTCCTGCCTCCTGCCTCCTGCCTTCTAATGCTCATTAGCACATATACAATTATTTTGTGTGGACGACTTATAGGTTAGTGTAAGATTTTTTTTCCAGCAGCCCTGAGCAATCTTGGCAAAGGGTGAGGAGTCTGAACCTTTCCTATTACCTGATTTGGTTATGGAATCTCAACAGCATATAGAAGATATCGATTTTCAAAATTACTGGCTAATTCTCAAACGGCGTTGGCTACCCGGTACTCTGGTTTTGCTGCTGACAGTGATACTAGCAACTACCGCTGCCCTCTTGAAACAGCCTACCTATGCAGCTCAAGGTAAACTACTCTTGAAAAAGAGAATTTTGTCCAGCCTGGGTACCGAGGCGGGAGAGCAAATTGGTGAGTTGGAAGCCCTCAATAACTTCATTAATACTCCTCTGGATACAGAAGCTCAAGTGATCACTTCTAGACCCCTGGTGGAAAAGACTATAGAACAACTGGATCTGAAAAACAAAGCAGGTGAGTCCGTCAAACCAGGATACATCTTGGGAGGGTTGACAGTAGAAGGAATCAAAGGAACAGATGTTCTCAAAGTTTCCTTTAATGGTCCCGATCCTAAGGATGCGGCAGAGGTAGTTAACCAACTGATGCAGGTTTACCTACAAAACAATGTCCTCACTAACCGAGAAGAGGCAGTAGCAGCTAGGGAATTTATTGCCAAGCAACTACCGGCAACTGAAAAGACTCTTCGTCAAGCCGAATCAGCCTTACGCTCTTTTAAAGAACAAAACAACATTGTCTCCCTCAAAGAAGAAGCGACCTATGCTGTAGCCAATATTGCCAATCTAGACCAAAAAATCTCCCAAACTCGTTCTGAACTCGAAGATGTAGCTGCTCGTTCCGCAGCACTTCAAGCTAAACTGGGTCTAAATTCCCAGCAAGCCTTAGCTATAAGTTCCCTAAGTCAGTCTCGTGCAGTTCAGCAGGTACTCTTAGAAGTAGAGCAAATAGAAGATCAGTTGAATGTTCAACGGACTCGCTATGAGGAAAAACACCCCGTAATCGTCAATCTCAAGGACCGGAAAGCTGCCAGAGAAGCACTATTAGGAGAGCGAGTAGAACAGGTGCTGGGTTTTGAGCAACTAATCCCTGGGGATAGCTTGCAGATGGGGGATCTTGAGCAAAGTATGACAGAAGATCTGGTAAATGCTGAAATAGAGCGTTTAGGTTTGATCAATCGAGTAGCTGCTCTGGATAGTGCTAAGTTTACCAACCAGCAAAGGGCAAATATCCTACCCCGACTGCAAGAAGGCTTGCGGGATCTAGAGCGAAAATTGGCAGCAGCTCAATCTACCTATGAAATTCTGTTAAAAAATTACCAAGAAGTACAGATTGCCGAAAATCAGAATGTAGGCAACGCTCGTATTATTGCTTATGCTCAACAGCCAGAAATAGCGGTTGGTCCCAACAAAAAGTTAATCATCGGTGCCGGAGTTGTTGCCGGGAGCTTACTCTACATCATCACCGCCTTTGTCCTGGACTTGATGGACCCATCCATTAAAACTGCCAAAGAAGTACGACAGCTCTTTAATTATACTTGGCTAGGCATGATTCCTGACTATGGTAAAAAAGGTTTCTTCGGTAGGAGAAAATTAGGAGACTTAGTGCCGCTGCTCCCTGTAAGAGATGCTCCCCATGCAGTGATTAGTGAAGCTTACAGGATGCTGGAAGCCAACCTAAAATTCCTCAGTCCTGATAAAGAATTGAAGGTAATTGTGGTAACAAGCTCGGTTTCCAAAGAGGGCAAGTCTACAGTCTCAGCTAATTTAGCGATCGCGATGGCTCAGTTAGGCAGGCGAGTCTTGCTTATCGATGCCGACTTACGCCATCCCTTACAACATCATATCTGGGGCTTAGTTAATACTCAAGGACTGAGCGAAGTAATTGTCAATCGAGCTGAATTTGAGAATGCTGTTAAAGGAGTGATGGATAACTTAGATGTCCTACCTTCAGGAGTCATACCCCCCAACTCCTTAGCACTACTGAACTCCAAACGTATGGCTTCCCTTATTAAAGAGTTTTCTGGAACCTATGACTTTGTAATTTTTGATACTCCCCCTCTGGTACTAACCGCCGATGCTATTACCTTAGGCAAAATGACTGATGGTATGTTACTACTAGCTCGACCTGGGGTAATCGACCGAGTCAGTGCTACCGCTTCTAAGGAATTCCTAGTGCGATCGGGTCAAAAGGTTTTAGGTCTAGTAGTTAATGGAGTGAGCATTGCAGCTGAGCCTGATAGTTATTTCCATCACGCCAAATCTTACTATAACGTTTCTCATTGGGATGAGGTAAAAAGTTCTCAGTTTTTGGGAATGGGGAGTAGGGAATGAAGAATTGAGAATTGAGAATTGGAAATTGGGAATTGGGAATTGGGAATTGGGAATTGGGAATAAATTACCGGGACTTTGTAGGGGCGGGTTTAGGGTTACCTTTAACCCATTTGGCGACAATCGACCTACAAAACCCGCCCAAACGATAGTTAGGTGTTAGGTGTTAGGTGTTATATCATATCCTTCCTACCTTACAACTTTCTTCCTTCCCTTCTACCTAGCCTGCGGTTTCTGTTTGCAGTACTGCCTTCTGCCTTCTACCTTCTGCCCTCTGCCTTCCACTATATGTCGTTTTATCAGGAAGATTTAATATGAACCGACGGAATTTCAGGGTAATTCATCTATCAGTTTCTACCGCCATTGTGTTGGGAACTATGCTTCCTCAGTTACCTACCGTGGCACAAGTTCCTGATTTAGGGGAAGCCAATAAACAATTCCCGACTACTGGAGATACAAGATTTACTTATCTGTTAGGACCAGGGGATGAAATCCGGCTTAATGTATTTGACCATGAAGAATTTAATGGCTCGAAAGTAATTCTGCCAGATGGCACGATTGAGCTACCCCTGGTGGGCAGTGTTAGAGCAGCGGATCGCACCATACCGCAACTCATCAATAATCTGGAAACACTGTTAGACCCTTGGATCAAACGTCGCCCCATAGTAACCATTAGCCTAACAAAAACCCGAGCTTTGCTAGTTAATGTAGCCGGAGAAGTACAACGCCCAGGGCCGGTACAATTAAGTAGCGAAACTCTCTTTGGCAATAACTTTAACGAAGACAATTTTACTGTTCGAGCACCAACAGTTAATGGGGCAATTGTCGCCGCAGGAGGAGTAACCAAAAATGCTGACATTCGCCAGGTTGTACTCAAACGCTATAGTCCTACCGGTAATGCTCCTGTAGTTACCATTAATCTTTGGGAGTCCCTATCCTCCGGCAATGCCCCTCGTGATCTATTACTCCAAGATGGAGACTCAATTTTTGTTCCCGCTTTAGCAGCAGGGGACAACCTCAACCGCCGCTTATTAACCAGATCCAGTTTAGCTCCGACAACAGTAAGAGTTCGTGTTGTGGGAGAAGTAAAAAAGCCCGGAGAATTAGAAGTTCCTCCCCATAGTTCCCTTTCCAGCGCCGTTGCGATCGCTGGAGGACCAACAGATAAAGCCAAACTGGAAGAAGTGTTCTTTGTCCGCCTCCATGAAGACGGAACAATTGAAGAAGAATTAGTAGATCTGAGCAATATGACTGACACCTTCCAAATAGAAGAAGGGGATGTCATTCTAGTACCAAAGAGCGACACTTACAACGTACTCGATTTAGCCACCGATGTCGCCAATCCCTTAAACTTCATCGTCAATTTCCTCAGATTATTTACGAATTAGTTGTTGGTTGTTGGTTGTTGGTTGTTTGTCGTTTGTTGTTTGTCGTTTGTCATTTGTCATTTGTCATTTGTCATTTGTCGTTTGTTGTTTGTCATTGGTCATTCCCAATTATCAATTATCAATTATCAATTATCAATTATCAATTATCAATTATCCATTATCCATTATTCATTACCAATGAATCCATTAGTCAGCATCGCGATTAATAACTACAACTATGGGCGTTTCCTACCAGAGGCGATTGATAGTGCTCTGAATCAAACCTATTCCCCAATCGAAGTGATTGTCGTCGATGATGGTTCCACCGATAATTCACGAGAGGTGATTGCTAGTTACGGGGACAAAATAATTCCCGTGTTTAAAGCCAATGGGGGACAAGCCTCAGCCTTTAATGCCGGTTTTGCCGCTAGCCAAGGTGAGATTATTTGCTTCTTAGACGCTGATGATACTTGCCTACCAGAAAAAGTAGCAGAGATTGTCCAGGCATTGAGCGATCGCCAAGATTTGGGTTGGTGTTTCCATCCCCTCCAGCAGGTAGATGACAAGGGCAAGCCATTGTCTCCAGAAAATCCTTATCAAGGGGACATCAAAGAGTACGATTTGAGAGCTCATATCAGAGGAGGCAAACTCAAAGACCGCTTAGACAATCTTCCTTCCACCTCCGGCTTGAGCTTTACCCGTTCCCATCTACAACAAATTTTACCCATGCCGGAAGCCAAAAGGATTGGTTTGAATGATGGTTACCTAGAATTTACTTCTATTGCTTTGAATCCAGGTTTGATATTGGATAAACCATTAGGGCTATATCGGATTCATGGCTCTAATGCCTACGTGAGGAGTAAAGACAAGCGAGTGCAGGCTCGCGTTATGCTCCTGACTGGCTATTGGATGCGAGTTAAATTTCCCTTTTTAACTAAATTTAGTCACAAAGTATTTGCTGGAGGGATGGGCATGTTTTGGCGTGCTGGTGGTATCGAGCCAGAATGCCAAGAATTTGCCCAAAAATATCTCTCGTCGGCAACTCTTTTAGAAAAACTGGAGATTAATGCTAGAGCCCTTTACTACGGTCTAAAGTTATGAATAAACTTCTGAAATGGGCTGAACCGAAACTCGCTGTTTTAGCTCTACTAGTCTTCTCAGGGTTATTAGGTATAGGTAGTTATAGCAACCCAACGTTTCATGCTGCCAGAGGTTTGGGTGCTGCTGCCGCTGGCTATACCCCTTCTCCTGTTGATCCCTTAGTGAAATTGCTTAGGTACGGAGTTTATGCTTCTACCTTTTTTCTGATTATTGCCCGATTCAAAACCGTGGTTCGTCCCCTGGTGAGAGACCCCTTTCTCTGGATGTTGGTGGGACTAGCAGTTTTCTCCTTTATTTGGTCTGACTTTCCAGGTATATCGAGAAAAGAAGCTGTTCTCACCTTGATGACAACTTCTTTTGGGGTGTACTTAGCTTCCCGCTATTCCTTAAAAGAACAACTACAGATAGTGGCATGGGCAGCAGGAATAGCAGCAGTATTTAGCTTATTGTATACTCTGGCTTTTCCCTGGGCAGGCATCGAGCAAGGGATTCATGCGGGAGCATGGCGAGGTCCTGTGACGCAGAAAAACACCTTTGCTCGCTTAATGGTTATGTGTGCTGTACCCTT
>JAAHHL010000546.1 GCA_010672185.1 Caldora sp. SIO3E6
TGAGATAGTCTTCAATCCTGAGCACCATTCCTTTACGGTCATTTTTCGCTAGATCAGGACTCTGATAAATTGCCGCTTTAATCGTTGGTAGCAGGAGCTTTTTGGTCATCTCGTATTTCCCATTAAACACTGCATCTTGAGCCTGGGAAACCAACTTTTTAATCCCAGTCAATGATTCCCAATCCTGAGCAGTACGCTTCTCAATCCGAAAGAGCATATAGCTGTAGCCTTCTAAGGGTTTGCGTTCCTTGACAAATACCTTAATTTTTCCCGGTGAACCCAGTCTTAGGCTATCGTTTACCACACAAAGGTTGTCTCGATTAATCTGATTTTCTTGAGCTAAAATTGCCGTAAAATAACCAGCCTTAAGGTCATTATTTCCCCCTCCATCTGCTGCCGAGAAGGTTTGCTGATATCCTAACTCTAACTTTCCCTCCCCAGCACCGATTAAATCTTCAATACCACGATAGATAGGTTCTGCCAAATTGAGAACAGAGGAAAATTCTGGTACAGGTAATAATTGGGAAAACCTGTCTATGGTCTGAATAAACTTGCCTACTGGGTCATTAGCAGCCATACTAAATAAACCAGTTTGTAACTCCACCAATCCTTGATTAAAAGGAAACAAAGGAGTCAAAGGATAGTTACATTGAATGACCTTGTCCTGGTTCTCCGTTGCTAATTCCTGGAGGTTACCGGGTTTTGCCAGATAGGGAACCGTAACCGATTTGCCACCATGATTGAAGCGGATTGCAGCATGAACTACCGGATACCGTTGCCGAAACCAATCTACATCCCTAGCCAGACGCATCTCGACTAACCACAGGCGACAATAAGCTTCTCCTGCCTTAATTGGGGTAGCATCGTAATCAAGATCAATTCGATAGTTTGGTAAAAAAAGGGCTTGATATTTCTTCGAGTCTCGCCTAAAGGTTTCAGAAAGGTTCTGCCACAAGCTCACAACTTATTCCCCCTTTCAACTTAAATAAGGTGCAATCTGATTCGAGATCCTGCGGATAGGTACCGCTGCCATTGTGCCAGATTCTATAGGCCGACCAATACCAGGATTTCCCCTATGAATTGCCACCAATTGCCACTGACGATCCAAAATTGGCGCACCGGAGGAACCCTCATCAGTACTCAGATTGTGATCCAGGTAATCTTCTCCTACTTGCACAATCTGACCTAAATCCGAGATTGACACATATCCCCCCTGAGGGTGATGTATCAAGCGGATTTCCTGACCCTGATCCAAGGTAGCATGGACTGGGTTAATCGGGCTTTGTCTTGGTTTGCCTTTAATCTTGACCAAAGCATGGTCTGGATGAGAACTACTACTCAAGAAATCCAAATCAAGTTCCAATAAGTCTTCCGGTAAGTTGTAACTACCAGCTTTATAGTTAAAGCGCACCCAAGCTTTTTGCACCTGAGTTTTACTAAAAACGTGATTACAAGTCAGCAACAAATCTGCACCAATCAGAACACCAGTACCAATCCCAGTTCCTTGGGGTGATTCGATCCTCGCCACTGCACTGCGAACCGCTAAAGCTTTCAGGTTTTCCCGTCCCCTTGCCACTAATCGGGAGAATAAAGCTACATCTTCCTCCGGCAATCCAGAGAGGGGAGCTAGTTCCGATAGGTATTGAAGCAGACTCACCATTGGGTGATAATCCCCTGGCTGACTAGAGATAAGGTACTTTTTAAACGCTGCTACTAATGTCGTAGCGAAGATATTAGGTTTAGTATCAATCCTCAAGTTACTCAGAACAGTATCATCAACCCCAGCACCCTGTAAAACCTCTTGGCGATCGCTAACTACATTAACCTGCTGTGCCCAACGGTTCAAGGCTAAAGTTAAGGGTACAACATCCTGTTGTTCTAAAAACGATTCTGGATTCATTTAATAGTTAGTAATTGGATATGATTTTTGGGCTGTGAGCCTAACAAAAACGTGCCTCGTAACTATATTGATCGTATCAGAGAGAAAATCCTTCCCACTTACCAAACTGTTTTGACATAATGTAGCTACCAAAGCCAAACATGAGTGTGTTATTTATTTTAGCCGATATGGGGATTTCATTCGCTGGATGTAAGGCAGCAGTGCGAATGAAGCATTTTAGCTAGGTCACGGCACTACGATAGGTGCTATTGCTTGACCAATGTTTACCTCGATCCGCGTCTATTTTAATATGCGAAGACTGCTATATTTCACATTTGCTCGAAGTCGTTTTCCGCCTCGGAATTAATTCCGAGGCTTATAGCGTAAGTCGTCTAAAGACGACTGGTAATGATACAGGTTAATTTCAATTCTTAGGAATAACTATCTATTTTTAGTCCGTTTTAACGGACTTGAGCTATGAGCCTTGAAATTGATTTCAAGGTGTGTAACGGTTGTAACCGGCGTATTTCCCAGAGTGGGAATTGCTACTCGTTGGATACAAATGCGATCATTTGTGATATTATATATATTAGATTAACTATCTTCTTTTACTTTGTGAGCTTTGTGGCTTTGTGGTTCCTTTATTTAAGATAGAATAATAAAAGATCTATTCTGTGTATCTGAATAATGGACGTTGTTAAGCTGACCACAAAAATTGATGAATATGGTTGTTTGAACCTGAGTATTCCAACACAATTAGCAGGAACTGAGGTCAATGTTGTCGTGGTGGTTAATCCAGTTGCATCAGTTGAAAAGCCACCAGAGCAATATGATTTCTCAGATTTAGTGGGTAAATTAACCTGGCAGGGAAATGCTGTTACCATGCAGAGGAATCTTCGAGATGAGTGGTAACCGCTACCTGTTAGATACGAATGCGATCGTTGCGTTGCTCAAAGTTAATTAATTGGTAGAAATCTAAATTTCCCAGGTTATCGTGTGGTCGGGTTTTGTATCAAGATTGCTGCCTAATGCGTTAACGGTGACCCCTAAACCCGCCCCTAAAGCGATCGCACTACTATAATTCACATTAGATCTAAATTCTACATCGCTCTGCGTCTATTTTACTATGCGAAGACTGCTATATTTCACATTTACTCGAAGTCGTTTTCCGCCTCGGAATTAATTCCTAGGCTTATAGCGTAAGTCGTCTTTAGACGACTGGTAATGATACAGGTTAATTTCAATTATTAGGAATAACTATCTATTTTCAGTCCGTTTTAACGGACTTGAGCTATGAGCCTTGAAATTAATTTCAAGGTGGTATAACGATTGTAACCGGCGTATTTCCCAGAGTGGTAACCGCTACCTGTTAGATACGAATGTGATCGTTGCGTTGCTCAAAGGTAATGCCCAACTTGTTAAGTTATCAAAAAATGCTGATTGGATAGGGATTTCAGTTACCCCAGGTTATAGTGTGGACGGTTTTTGTATCCAGATTGTTGCCTAATGCTTTAACGGCGACCCTAAACCCGCCCCTCCTACGGCGATTGCGCTGAGGAATGAGAATGTAATAACTTCTCGATAAGTTTATGATGAATAGAGTTAATTAGCTCAGTCTGATTGTATTTTTTAGACACGCCCCACACGTCAACAACTAAGTCAAAAGATCCATATGTATTAAGTATCCAGCCTAAATCACATTTTCCTTCAAGAACAGCAACAATGTCAGCATTAAAACGCATCCCAGCTGAGCCGCGAACCTCAGCATCAGTTTTGACAATAAATCCCAAATCACGGAGAGAAGCTTCCAGTATTTCTGCATCAGTTTTCTTGATTTTGGTGCGTAATTTAGTAAAATGAGATTTTTTATAATCCGCATCTTGAAGCAAGATAACTACCGATCTCCAGCTATTTAATGTGTTATTGGGTTGTGATGTAATATATTCAATATATCGATATAATAAATTGATATCTGAATTATCTAATATAATTGCAATTTCATGCATTTTTTTTCCTTTAGCTAGCCCAAATTCCTGAAGGATGTCTTTGCTAATCTGTGACCAACGTGATTCAAAAGCAAGTAATCTAAGAAACTTAATGTCAAGAACAAGCAACCCATGTAAATATTGTTTCTCAACTTGTGCTAATTCCTTTTCTTTTCCAAGAGTTAATTGCTGTTTAGCGAACGACAAATCTGTATACAATTTTTCAAGATTCCATTTCGTCTGAATTTCTTCTATATTAAATTCTTCAATTTCTTGAAATAAAAGAGATAAATTAGTTTCATTATCTTGTAAATTTTCCTCAGTTATAAATACATTGCTAGCCTCTTCCTCTTCTTCATTTATCAAACGCTTAAGAATTAAAGGGGATAATACAGGCAATGCTATTTTTACTATTTTTTCCTGTGATGGTGCTTGCTTGATAGTTTGTTTGAACTTTTGTTCATTTCCATAAATAAGTTGTGCCAAAACTCTTAAATTGCTGACCAAATATTGATATTCTTCTTGATAATTTGTTCGCTCAAGTGGTTCAGCTAATAATTCTAGCGTCGTAGTTAATTGGATTTGCTCTGGCAGACATAGGAGGTTATCTTCTTCAGACAAACTTGACTCCAGCAAGTTAGTCATATCCTCAACAAGCTGATCCGGATCAAGATAAGCCTGAGCAATCCACCTTTGAGTACGAATTATTTCTGAACGCAGCTTCAAACCAGACGTATGAGCTAAATAGAGTTCTAAAAACTTGGCTAACCCAAATGGACGTTCAAATCCAAACTGATTTTCCAACTCTACCAACAATACTTCCCGCACTGATGGCTCTACTTCATATAAACCCTCATCAATCGGACGGCACAGAGGGGAGAGCAAAAAATCCACTTCAGCAATCCAAGGAATTTGTTCCTCTTCCAAAAAATTGAGGTGGATTAAATTAACCAATTCCGGAGTCAAAATTAACGGTAAAGCAGCATGACAAGCCAGCATCAAATGCTTAGCACCAAACCGACGCTCAAATGCCAATACTTCCCGCACTGCCAACTCAGGAGACAACCATTGTTCCCTAACTAAACTAGGAGAAGTAATAATCTCTTCGAGGGTTTTACTCATCGATACCGACTCCCGCAGGAAAGGGATGTCCCCGCAAAATATTCACCGCATCATTCAATCCCTCTCGGTGCAAAGGAAACATCGGCATCATACAGGCGATATCTTCAGCGGTTGTTGCTACCCAGCGATTTTGAGGCATGGGATTGAGCCAAGCGTAGAGATAAGTGTAGGTACTGAGGGTTTGCACAAAGTTTTTCGTATCCTCCACTCGCCTTCCATCATAATAGCCACGGGCTGCTCCTGCATCGCTAATAATTAGTACACTATTACCCTGATGCTCATCCAAAACCGTTGGTAAAGGCAGAGCATGGGTTAAATTAGGACGTTGATAAAGGAATCCTTCTGGACAATCGTGAAAATAGTAGATACTAGTTTTACCCAGTAGTCCTCCTCGTAAAATACTCTCAATTGCGGCTTCAATCAATGGAGCAAAGGGAGCCATTGAACCCTGCTGATCCACTAATACCACCAGTCGGGCTTGGTTGCGACGGCGAGGTTGTAATATAGGAC
>JAAHHL010000547.1 GCA_010672185.1 Caldora sp. SIO3E6
TTATAAAACCTCTCCCCCAACCCCTCTCCTACCAGGAGAGGGGAGTCTTCCCCCTTCCCTTCGAGGGAAGGGGGTTAGGGGGTTAGGTCTCTTTTTCTAGTTAATTTTGTCCACCTACTTAACTAAATAGAGTTTAAGGTAACAAACTCAAGCAAGCACCAACATCAACAGCTAGCTTTTCCCCAAGCTGTAATAACTGGCGCAGTGAGTTGGTATTCCATTCAGTTGATAAAGGCAACTCATTGTTATCAGTGCCATTATTACTGGCAAGAATCTCGTGAGCTCGAATCGTTAGTTGACATTGGGGTTGGATGCTACTGTGCAGACGACTAAAGTACAGCTCCTGACAGCGATCGAGTGATAAAGTCAATTGCAGTTGATTACCCACATCAATCAGACGCTCAATGTAGTGGATATCCTCCTCTAGGGTTTCTGGGTTAGTTTTGTACAAAAGTTGCCAGAGCGATCGCCAAATCAATTTCTCCAAAGCTGGTTTACCTTGGGGAATATTCAAATTACACTGCAAATGATTGGCTTCAGTAGCAGTGGCTTCTAATTCTGCTAGATAACTTAATTGTAGTTGAGAGTCACTAGCTTCTTGCTCCAAAGCCCTGATGTTAGTCAGGCAGCGATTAGACAGAGCAATTTCTGCTGCTACCTGTAATTCTTGGGGTACGGGCAACTTATCCCGGTGGAATGCCATCAACACTCCGTAATTATCTCGGTAAACCTGGCTATACAACTGTTCTAAGCGGGTCAAATTTTCCTGAGTCAACAGTTGCATAATCCGCTGTCGTTCTTCCGCAAACAGATCTTGTAAGCTGAAAGTCTGCTCTCCAAATAGCTTCGCGATCGCAAGAATTATCTGAGCGGCGCTAGCTTGTTTCAGGGTATCAAATAACTGTTCCTTAATTTGGCTGTAGGCAAGACGACCCATAAATGGTTGAATACAGCAGTGGAAATCCCAACCCCCCAAGTGGAGCACCACAAACACTAACTCCGAGCTTTCTCTGGTAATTTCTGATACTAATTGCAGTTGTCCTACCGCTAGAGTTAATGATCCCATCCGTTGTAGCTGATAGTCTAACTGCCGAGCCTCGTAGCAATAGACCCTTTCTTGTGGAGAATAATTAGTGAATAGAGAGCTGATGGCGTAATGTGCTGCTACTTGCTGGAAGCTAACCTGGGATGATACTACTAGTTGTTGATAAACTCCCTCTCCTGTTTGAAAGGATGCCACATTGCTGGGGGCTTGGGCAAGGCGATCGCGCAAACCTGTTTCCAACTCTATACCCGTAACATCACCAGCTAAGGCCAAAGCATGGGCAGCATAGCGTAGAATCTGAACCCCTTCCGGACGGGAAATTTCCTCGAAGAACCAGCCGCAGCTAGTATACATTAACAGGGCGTGACGTTGCATTTCCAACAACCGCAAAGCATCAATCTGCTCTGACTCAGTAAGTTGGTGATGCTGGTGACGAGTAAGAAAGTTCTCTAGATTGGCTGGGGAGCCATGGGCATTCCGAGACGCTTCCCGCTCACGTATGATATCGATATATTCATCCCTTGCTTGCCAGGGATCACGGAAGAATTGACCACCCGTATCCTCATAAATCTTAATTAATTCATCCCGCAACCAATCCAAAGCATCCCGTAGGGGACGTCGCCATTTCTGATGCCAGCCACCGCCGCCACCACAGCCGCAGTCATCTTGCCAACGATCGACTCCGTGGGCGCAACTCCAAGCCGTAACTGGTTTGAGTACCACTTCCCAAGTTGGTTGGTTAAGGCTGAGATAATGGGCAAAGTTGGTTACTGTCCAGTTGCGACGAGGAAACTCTTGGGTAAAAGCGTAGGCAAGACACATCTGGGTATGGTGTTTGTGATGCCCAAAGGTTTCCCCATCTGTTGCCACACTAATTACCTGGGACTGACGGTGATCCCCACGCAATGCTAAGCCTAAACGACTGACAAAATGATCACAGTTGCTCAGGACATTACTAAAGCCCATATCTCGTGAGATCGGGCCATCGTAGAAAAAGATATCAATGTATTTGCCATTGGGCAAGAAACAACGGTAAGGTCTGGTGGGATCAATCTGAGAACCACCCACTTGATGCCATTGGGGATCAGGATTCTCTTCCGTCGGAATCTCCCGACAGCGCTCAGCTTGAGAGGGTGCTAGAACAATAAACTTAATCTCTTCTGCTACTAAAGCTTCCAGAGTCGGATAATCTACCGCAGCTTCCGCCAACCACATACCTTCGGGATCACGATTAAAGCGGGAACGGAAGTCCGTCTTACCCCAGCGGATTTGGGTATATTTATCCCGTTCATTGGCCAGGGGCAGAATAATATGATTGTAAACCTGAGCGATCGCATTGCCATGACCATTGAGGCGATCGCAACTTTTGCGGTCAGCTTCCAAAATTCGCTGATAAACTTCCATATCATAGCGTTCCAGCCATGACATCAGCGTCGGACCAATATTGAAGCTCAAATATTGATAATTATTGACCAAATCTATAATTTCGCCCTGTTCATTCAATACCCTGGCAAAGGCATTAGGGCGATAGCATTCATGATGAATTCGCTCATTCCAGTCATGGAAGGGAGCAGCACTGGGTTGAGGTTCAATCTGGTCTAAATAAGGGTTTTCCCTGGGTGGCTGGTAGAAATGACCGTGAATAGTCACATAAACACCAGTGGCAGTTTGTAGGGGATCATTGGTGCTACCAGGGTCGTTTGTCAGGCTCATTGCCACAGCTGGTGCAACTTGAAGATCAGCAGCAAAAGTCATATATATTAACCAATTACTAAAGAACTATTCAGGCTGTCTCCTTCTAGTACTGTGACACACCTAAAATCATGGAATAAGTAGGTTGGGTGTAGCGATAGCGTAACCCAACAGGGTCGGATGTTTCGTTGGGTTTAACTTCGTTTCACCCAACCTACATTTTTAGGTGTACCACGGTACTATTACTGTACTGTCAAAGTTGATGTAAGGGGTGCTCAGGAGATACAGCACTAGTAATAACTTCTCAAGGAAGAAGGGACTCAACTGGAAACCTTGAGCTAATTTGGAGCTTAGGACTTGCTATCTGTAAAGGCAGCAGATTTTAGCAAAGAGTCATCAAGTCAAGCATCAGGCTCTCTTGGGGCAGATGAGAATGTATAAATCTTTAAACTATTTTACTATCTAACCACAATTATTGCCACTTAAGACCGTTTGGTGTATCGAATAGTGGTTTAAGTTAATCAAACTTAAACTTTATAGCAACAATTCTTCATGATTGCGACAATTTAGCAAAGGAGTCGAAGAAGACTTTAAGAGGAGTTAAAAAAGACTTTAATAAAGACCTTCAATGCATCAGCGTGGAAATTTATGGTGAAACAGGTATTCTTTATGTCACCAAAGGCATTGCTAAGAGTAACCTTAAGACCGGAGTTGATGTTTATTCCAGGATAGGGAAATATCTTAATCACCTTGAAAACCTTACTCTGAGGTGTAAGTAGGCAACAACTCACATTCTGCAATTAGCTTACAAGAGCAGTCTTGTTAAGAACCTTATGGTGAAAATAGCAATTATTGATACATTAAATAGCAAGAATATTAGGAACAGTAAATCCCAAAAGAATCACATAATTTTTGGTTAAATATAGAAAAAAAAGAGTATTGACTTTTACTTTTTGGTCTGATAACTTAACCAGCAGTGCTGAAACAATCTTGAAACTTTTCTCACCTCTATTAAGTTATTAAAAATATTTATAGGGGCACAGGAAACCTATTTAAGAAATAGCATTAATCAAGGTAAATCCCATTACTTAGGATAACAAAAGCCAATTATGCAAAAACTGCGCAACGCCCTAGTGGCCTTAGTCATTGCCGTAGCTCTTACTTGGATGCCTGCCTTTGCTGTCGGTTCCGCTCAAGCTACTGAATATCATCCTGGACTCCAGTTTGCCATTGAGCCTGGAACAGGAGACTTTGTCCAATTCCAAAGCGGTCCGATATTCTCCCCAGACCATGAAGTTCATGTTTATTATGACTCCCTAAGGGTAGCTCAGCCTGCAAATCCGGAATGTTCTGAGTTTAAGGATTTGGCTGAGGTAACGGGTTATGTTATGTCTGATAATAGCGGTGATTTTGAGCCATTTCCCCTGCAGTCATTAGACCCCCCAGCCGTTGATTTTGTAAAGTTTGGCAGTTTTACTACCCCTCCTTGCTATAAAGGTAGTGGGGAAATCCAGATCTGGTTCCAAGGATTCGACGAAGACGGTAACAAATGTTTCGACAGTGATTTCGGCAGCAATTACAAATTTCCAGTGATTTGCCAAGATTAATTAAATTGTTGAGTCTCGAAGAAATTCTCTGCAAGCGAAGTATCTTCGCCTTGGCTCGGAAATTCTGCTCAAGGAAGCAACGGAAAAGAGGGATGGCTTTGAGTCATCCCTTTTTTCCTTCTTGTTTGGGGAGGCAAGGATATACTGTTTCTTGAATATCATCTGTATTACAAACTAGATGCTCAACAAAAACACAATTTTGTATAGCTTGCTACTGTTTGTCCCCATTTCTATCGCAGCACATTTTCTGGGGTGGGGTTCAACAGTGGTTTTTCTGACCTCCGCTTTGGCGATTGTTCCCCTAGCTGCTTTTATGGGTACTGCGACAGAAGAAATTGCTGTGGTACTTGGTCCTAATCTAGGAGGATTGTTAAATGCGACTTTTGGCAACGCCACGGAATTAATTATTGCCTTGATTGCTCTCAACGCCGGGTTAGTTAACGTTGTCAAAGCGACTATCACCGGTTCGATTATCGGTAACTTGCTCCTGGTGATGGGTTTTTCGATGCTCTTGGGAGGCTTGCGCTACAAAGAGCAGGAATTTCAGCCGGTTTTGGCACGGGTGAATGCTTCTTCGATGAATCTAGCGGTAATTGCGATTCTCCTGCCTACTGCTATGGATGCCACTTCTGCGGGTATTGATGAAGCTACATTACAGGGACTTTCTGTGGCAGTTGCAGTAGTGTTGATCCTAGTTTATGGACTAACACTGCTATTTTCGATGAAAACCCATAGCTATCTCTTCGATGTTGGTGTAGCGGAATTGGAGACGGATTCAGATGAGGCAGACAAGTCAGGGGAAGAGCATTCAGAACACAAACCTAACCTCTGGTTGTGGGTGGGAGTACTTCTAGGTATTACTCTATTTGTCGCTTTTGAGTCTGAATTGCTGGTTGATACCCTGGAAGAAGCCACTGAAGCCTTAGGGTTAAGTAGACTATTTACTGGTGTTATTTTATTACCAGTGATTGGTAATGCAGCAGAACATGTCACCGCTGTTACTGTCGCGATGAAGAATAAGATGGATCTTTCGGTTTCGGTAGCAGTAGGTTCTAGTTTACAAATTGCCCTGTTTGTTGCACCAGTTTTAGTCCTGGCCGGATGGTTTATGGGACAACCAATGGATTTAGATTTTAACCCCTTTGAATTG
>JAAHHL010000548.1 GCA_010672185.1 Caldora sp. SIO3E6
CAAGTAGCCAGCATAACCAGCACCTGTAACCTTACCGTAAACACCATAGGATTGGCTTAGTTGAGTTGTGAGTTTTGGAGCTGTTACTTCACCGTAAACCCCGTAGACAATAGATCTACCATCATTGTAAGCGGTGAAGTAGCCACCATATCCAATTTGTGAAGAACTTACCCTTTCAATTGACTGTGGAGATTTTTCTTCTTTAATGGGGTCAATAGATTCATCTGTCCTAGGACCTTCAATTTTATCAACGGTTTCTACAGGGGGCTCAGTTGACTCTTCAACAAAATCCCCAGGTTTTACAGACTCAGTACTATTTGCTGGGGTAATATCTACCGGGGTGGGAATCTTATCTTCAAGGGCATCATCTTTGGTGTTATCAAGCTCATCTTTAACGCTAACTTCGTCTTGATTTTTGTCATCATCACCTTGTGCTGTTTGCCAACCACCAAAATGACCCCTAACACCGTAGGATTTCGTGACATTATTTACTGTTTCTGTTATGGCGAAGCTGGCACCGCGTAATCCTGTTGCTTTGGAGTCGTTATTTTTAGGGATAGAAAGGCTATTTCCAACCAACATACTGCCTCGGTAGTAAATATAGTTAGAGTTATCCTTGAAGGTTGTCCAATTTCCGCCGCTACCAATACCAGCCCCTTCAAAATTCTTAGCTTTAACAGTTCCAGCTACCTCTAAATCACCTGTTACATACACCTTACCATCGAAGTAGCCAGCATAACCAGCACCTGTAACCTTACCGTAAACCCCGTAGACAATAGAGCTACCATCATTGTAAGCGGTGAAGTAGCCACCATATCCAATTTGTGAAGAACGTACTCTTTCAATTGACTCTTCAACAAAATCCGCAGTTTTCACGAACTCAGTACTATTTGCTGGGGTAATATCTACCGGGGTGGTAATCTTATCTTCCAAGGCATCATCTATAGTGTTAGGAAGCTCCGGTTGAAGGATAACTACGTCCGGATTTTTGTCATCAACTTGTACTGCGGGCAAACCACCAAAATGACCCCTAACACCGTAAGATTCCCTATAAAATTCCGTTGCAATATTGTTGTTGATGGTTATGGCAAATCCGGCACTGGATAGTTCACTTGTTTGGACGCTATTAGTTCCAGAGGGAATTTTATTGCCAACCAACACACCGCCATTGTAGTCAATAAGATTATTCGCTAAAGCCTTCCAAGTTGGGTCGCCACTAATCACGTTTAAACCAGAAACATCTCCTTCAAACCTAGTCGCCTTAACAGTTCCATTTACCTCTAATTTTTCACTAGGATTTGTTGTCCCAATGCCCACATTGCCAGAAGTCGGATGAACTGTCAGCCCATTCCGGGAAAACATATCAGAAACACTAGGAAGCCAGGTATCATCATCTAAATTGGCTAGGTATGGTAAGGCTAGATATACTTCAAAAGATTCTCCAGTTATAGCTTCTATACCCATAGAAAAACTCCGACCATCCAACCTCGTTACCTCAGATGTGGAAATTACGCCATCTACTCGATACCAACCATCTGGAGCATTATCACTTTGTTCTTTGGTAATTATCAATCCATTATTAGGCTGTCGGTTAGACAACCCAGCAACTTCGCCAAATTCCACTTGTGTACCGGAAGAAATCTTGAGCCAAGCTTTCAAATGTACCTTTTTGGTGAAAAAATTCCCTTGGGACTCAAAGGGAAAAAGTACTGCGGTATGTTTTCCTGAATTATCCCCAGTAATTTTCAAAATCTTACCGTCAGGAAAAGTAGTCCAACCATCAGCTAAACCACCTCTGTTTATTCGCGCACCTTTGTTAAACCTGCCAAACCAATAGGGATTTTCTTCGGTTGCATCATCTACACTATCGGCAGCATTGGCTGGTTTTATCCCTAAATAAGGTCCTTCAAAACCTTTCGTGAAAGGGTGGGCTGCTTCTAATGTAACATTCACACCAGATCTGTACCCAGCCGGTTTGTCGCCATCGAGTATATTCATGTAGGAATTTCTGATTAGATTAGGTGGCATGGATGACCCCCTAATCATGCCAGTAGTAATCAGCGACTTTGCCTTAACAGTTCCATCCACCTCTAGTTTTTTACTAGGATTTGTTGTCCCAATGCCCACATTGCCATCATTGTAGTAAATACTGTTATCATCATCACCATCAATCCACTTTCCAGTGCTAGATGATTGATTACCAGCAAGTTTCCGTACAGAATCCTCCACGTTACTAACGTTACCATTGTCTAGGGTTACCTTGGCCAAGAGAATCACATCACCATCGGTAGGAGCACTACCAATTCTTACCTCTAAGTGATCTTTATCAACATTTTGACTTTGTTTACCACCGTAGATGATAAATTTGGGACGTTCAGTAATGCGAGTGTATTTAGTTTGGTCACCTATGCGGTAAGGCTTATCCTGAATTTCGTGATAGATAATGGCAATTTCAATATTGGTATTGAGGTCTAATCCATCTAAGTTAATGGTGTTTGTTTCAGAATCGGGTAAGATAATAATTTCTCGACCATCCTTATCAATGGCCATACCCTCGCTAACGGCAACTTTTTTATCCCCAGCTTTAGTGACTTCTAATCCTTCTACCACACCCCAGCTATAGAGTGAACGATTGTGACGCAGGCGCATGGCACGATGGTAGGCTTGCTCATCGTTGAAGTCTTCTTCTACTAAAAACTGGGAAGTAAAGTAATTGGGACGTTGTATATCTTTCATAATCGTTATTCTTTTAAGAAATACTCTGGCTAATGGCTAATGGCTAATGGCTAATTGCTAATTGCTAATTGCTAATTGCTCTAACTGTCAGAACACTTATAAATGTACATGGAATAGGTTCTAAGCGTTCTCCGCAGGAGTAGGATGAAAACTTTGGTGTCTCCGCGTCCCCGCGTCTATTTTCAAATTAGAAGGCAGGGCGGTGCGTCGCCCCTTGGGGGGCTCCTAAGTTAGATCGTAATTTTCGGGAATATTGCCGAAAACAGTATCAATGCCAATCTGGGAACCGGTACCTTTTCCAGAATCAGGATCGTAAGTACCAATCTGCATACCGTAAATAATTTCTAGTCTGTAGTTGGTATGGGCAGGTTTTTCTTGTTCAATGATGGCAATGGCAATATCTATTTGTCGGTTGAGTTGCTCTTGGGTTAAGCCTTTTGGTGGAGTGATCCTGACGATAAAAAAGTGGGGTATACCACCACCAAGATAAGTCCCTCTACCCAAGAGGGAGCGCGGGGGAAGTTCTTCATAATTGTCAATTTGGTTGAGCAGTTGGGAGTCACCAATTTGAAATTCAGCATTAGAAGTATCGATAATAGTGACTTGGTATTCTTTATCTGGTTGGTCTTTTTGAGTTAGAAATAATTCCAGCAGTGCTTGTAAATTGGCTTTGGTTCCTCGATAGCGATACCTTTCTACGGTATTGGCAATAAACTCCCGTTGTTTGGCAATATCTAAATCTGCCCTGAGACTCAACGCTACCCAACTAGATAACCAGGGTAGGAAGTCTGGGGGGGTTTGCTGAGCATCAAAGTAGGTATGAATATCAGCAATTGGCGCTTCTAAACTACCGAAAAGTATTTCTTCAAAGGGTAGTAAAAATTGACCGACGAAAGGGTCGCTTTGATAAATCTCTGGCAGATAGTCTAAAAGTTTACTGGGGGAAGGGGCTGAGTTGGTCATTAGTTTTCTTTTAGTGTCGTGACACAGCTAAAAATGTAGTAAAACTCAACGAATCTGCTCCATTGTTGGGTTTCGCTATCGCTACACCCAACCTACTTATTCTGAGTTGGTCATTGGTTTTATTGTAGTAGCTCGGCATATCTAAAATGAGTAATAGATGTAGGTTTGGTCGAGGCAACGAGACCCAACAATGGAAGGGGCGGTGTTGGGTTTCGCTATCGCTCTACCCAACCTACTTATTCTGAGTTGTTCATTAGTTTTATTGTAGTCTTTATCTGGTGAAATCAACATTTTCTATAGGGGAAATAATATCTATATCGCTGTTACCAAGATCCAAGTTAACTAATTCTTCTGGTTTTAGCTGGATAGCACTTAGCTGTCCTGTATTGGTGTAGACTAGACGTTGTTCGTCGGCAATGGCATCAGGCTCCGGTAAAAATACTTCGTCTTGCTGGTTGTTTTTGGTGACATAATCCACAAATTCTAGTTCATCAAGTAGTTGATAAAGTTCGGAAACATAAACATTGCGACCAAATTGCCAACCTTGGGGATTGTCAGGATTTGCTAGGGGAGCGAGAAAATTTTCCAGTGTGTTCAGTATTGTTTCTTCACTGGTTTCTACCTCTGCTTCGCGATTGAGGTATATAGTGAATCTGATGCTAATGGTGATATAGCTTGGCACAACTACATGGATTGCCGTGCCAATCAATCGCCGTTGTTGTAAGTGGTTTTTTACCTGATTAATCAGGAATGAGCTTGGTTGAGGGGGACTATAGTAGCTATTGTTAGCGTAGTTAACAAGGTAGTACTGTATCAGTAGTAATGCTAGTTGATATAAACTGCCCTGTATCAGGAGCAATAAAGCCAAAAGCACTACTTCTTTACCACCGGGAATAATAATAATACTGACATGACCTGGTCGATCTACCGGTTCCACTAAGGGATTTTCTGAGTTGAGGTTACGTCGAGGTATACAGTGTGCCCTAGCAATGGTATGATCAGCCTCTAGAGCTAACTCCACAAAATCATTACAGGTAATAGCTCGATAGCGATCGCGTACCTGATTAATTGCTTCTTTAATCTCTGTCTGTAAATCCTGAGTTTGCTGCCAATTTGGTCCATTGAGAAGCTGTAGAAACATCCGCTTATTCGCCTCTGTTACCCGATTTTGTCGATAAAGGAGCATTTCCGTAAGGTAGGCAAACAATTCAATCAGGGTAATCCCAGGATCAGAAGGATTATGATTAGTCCATTGCGGTGCATAGGTGGGAATCATACCCAGGGCTTCTTGCACCAAATCATCATAGGTGCGATCGTCTAAATTAGGTAATTCTATGGCCATAAATAGTAGTTTCTCCTCCTTATATCTTGTCCGCCTAAACTGTGATCATTTCCTTCTCCCTTGCAACTGTCTTTCTTCCCTCCTGCCTCCTGCCTCCTGCCTCCTGCCTCAAAGCCTCCTGCCTCAAAGCCTCCTGCCTTCTAATGCTTATTCCAAAAAAGTTAAACTGATGCTATGGTTACCTGAATAGACCAAAAAGCGTTCAGTCTGGCTAGCACCTGCTAAGTCTTCAATTTCAGCCACCTCCAAACTAGAAACATGATCTACTCCTGGTACTCTTTCTAATAGTCGGTAAAAGTCCGATTTGTAAGGCTGACGACCAAAATTCCAACCTTTACCTGCAAAACCTCCCGTGAGAGGATGGAGAAAACTAGCTAAGGTTTGCTCCACTGTTTGTGCTACCTCACCAGCTCCTTCTAGGGAAGA
>JAAHHL010000549.1 GCA_010672185.1 Caldora sp. SIO3E6
AGCAAAATATGGTCAGGCTCATGCTCGCTCAGCACGTCATAGATGAGATCGGCTGAAAACGTCACCTGCCGGCCGGTCTTTTCTTGGCCCGGATAGCGCCGCTCGATCAGCCCAGCGATCTGCTAGACGGGAGACACGATTGACTAGCTCTGCTATCCCCATCCAACCAGCATTACGAATAAATTCGCCTGATGATAGTTGTTTGAACTTATTAATGAGCATTGGGCTATCGCTACCGTAGACTGAATCGGGTCAAGAATATTTTTTTTCCAGGTGGAAAAATTGACTGATGCCTCTCATCACTTCTTTGACCAAATAAACCCAGCTTCCCCTCAGCCAGTTCAAAGCATCAAAGTAGCAACAAACTCGGTCGTACAAGCTCAATGGAGTTTCGGATATAGCTTGCCAATACTCACTAAACATCTTCCATCTGGGGAACATAATCTGTCCTTTGTTTGCTGGATCCCACCATTGAGCGAATTCATAGTAATCATTCTCACCATTTTTGCTGTACACCGCCACTGATTGTTGAGAATGTCTTCGGTAAAAGAACAGGTGTTCAGGAATCTCATAGAAACGTCCTAACAGAGCCAGTCTTGCCAATAAAATTCCATCGGCATGACCATAGTTGCCTAAAGACACAGTTTTTTTCAGAATATTGCTATGAATTAAGCCAAAAACTGGATAGCATCGACCCATATTAGAGAGGACACTACGGAAACGCACTCGTGGTTGGGGTGAGTCAACATGGAATTTGCCATCACCTAAAATGGGATTTACCAAGCGTCTAAAAGTATTAGCTACTTTTGATGAGTCAGCGGCTAAATTGCTATAACGATGATGACCTTGTTTGTATTCTGCTAAAGGTTTGCCATCCTCATCAATGTACATGGTTCGGGGATAGCACAAGATAACCAAAGGCTTTTGGTCAAGCACTTCAACGCATTGAGCCAGAAATTCTGGAGCTAAGACATCGTCATGGGATATCCACTTAAAGTATTCACCCCTAGACAACTCCAAAACACGATTGTGATTCTGCGCAGCACCAAAATTTTCTTCGTTTCGGAAGTAACTGATACGTTGGTCATTATTCACAAATTCTAGACAAATTGCTTGAGTAGTGTCTGTTGAGGCATTGTCAGAAATAATTAGCTCAAAGTCATGGAAAGTCTGAGCTAAAATTGACTCGATGGCTTCTTTAATGAAATTCTCGCCATTGTATACAGCCATTCCAATACTTACACGGGGCGGATTGTTATTCATTGGCTTTGATGATCCTCAAATAACAAAAAAATAATTTTTACTTGATATCTGACACCTGAGGTTAATTACTGTTTGAGCTTACTGCCTCAGTCAAACTTGGAGCTAAAGGGGCTCGAAGTTGACCACCTCCCCCTACACTATCTGGTGCATTGTTAGTCACAATATGTAAGGCTTGAAAAAGCTTCATAAAGTCTTGGTAAAAAGGATTATTAGTAGGTGCTCTAGCCGTTAAACCGTAACCATAAGCTGCTTCAAATTCTTCTTCGACTCCTTGTTCTGCAGCTAAAGCATAAGCATCTCTGCCTGTAGTATCTACTTGATAAGCACCATAGTCCTGTAGAGCATAAAAGAGCTTTTTCCCTGCTGGAGTAGTTAACTCCAAGCTTGATTCAGTTACCTCTGGTGGAATTGCTAAGAGAGAACCCATTACCAGTTGAGGGTCTTCACCTTGATAAATCCTGGGGGCTGCTGAATCTGCCCTATCGGCTGGCCAACGGTATCCTGGTGTCGGACTTTGGGGATTATAGTAGATATATTTTTCCCAAAGCTCTAGTTTTAAAACATGACGAATTGGTTCGTTACCAATTAACTCCCCCTTGCGTATTGCTCCTCCTAAAGAGGACAATCCAGAACCAAGATGACCTCCGGCAATGCCTTGACTGTACAAATCTAAATCTTGTTTCGGCCAGTGATAACCATACACAGGACCGCCTTCGACACAGCGAGCCATTGGTTCTAACTGGATGATAGTACGACCGTCAGGTTGTAGTAAGGCAGCAGCATTATTGGGAGTGTAATACCTAACGGGAGTGTTAATAGCATCAGGAACAATTAAGTCATCAGGAATCGGAATAGATAAATTTTCATAGGTTTTAGTCCCGCTACAGCGCTTAGTCCAATCACCAGGGTCATACAAAGGTTGCAGTGGACTACCAGCAGGGATAATAAATAATAGATCTACATCTATAGTAGAGCGAGCCGATCGCGGTAGATTAGCTGGTTGATACTCAGCATTACTACCAATGGCCATGTTCCAGATTGAGTCCTGGGAAAAAGGCCACAACCAGGGCTCACGGTTGTTAGGGGTGCTAGCGTTAGCGGCAGAAGTGGTGGCATTAGCAGTAATAGCTTGGTTCGGTTTCAAATAGTTAGCTAAACCGATACTGAGAGTTATCGTTCCCAGTAGCAGGACTGTTACTATATACCATTTAAATTTCCGAAATTTGAAGAACATAATCCGCAAATAGAAGAAAGGGGAGAGGAGGGGAGAGGGGAAGCTATCGGGCTACACTTGATAGACGCCGTCGCAGACTGTAGGCTAGTTCTAGCAATCTGCTGTAGCCTTCAACTCCGAAAAACTGCATTAGTGCGATCGCAAAACTCAAACGGATGTTGTCTCGGGAAAAGCGCAGTTGAGGATAGTAAACAAGCGCTTGCTGACGATAACGATTTGACTGTCGGTAATCACTATCAACTGTTTGCAAAGATTTCCAAGCCAAGTTGAGGTTGGCATAACCATAGCTGCGGTTTTTGAGATAAAGCAGCTCAGAAGGAGCAGATTGGAAAGTTTTTTCGATGATCTGAGTGAGGGACTTTTCTACCAGTTGGCAATTTTTGGATTTACTAGTAGGAAGCAGTCGATAGTAAGCTAAGGGTTGCTTGATTAGGGCAAAAGGGTAGTGAGCAGCGATGCGAATCCACAAATCCCAATCCTCGGCAGAGCGCAAGTTGGGGTCAAATCCTCTAGTAGTTTCAAAGCAACAACGACGTGCCATTACTGAACAACAAGGAATGAGATTGCGCTCAACCAGTTGCTGCCAGACATCTCCTTCTGCAGAGGAAATTAACAATCTACCTGTGGGTTGACTGTGTTCATCGATGAAAGCAATCCAACTATGCACCAAGCCGACTTGAGGATTGTCATCGAGACAACGCACCTGTTTGTCCAGCTTAGTTGGTTCCCAAAGGTCATCAGAATCCAACAAGGCGATGTATTCCCCTTGAGCCTGAGCAATACCTGTATTACGAGCGACGGATACACCTTGGTTAGCTTGGGAAATAAATTTCACCCTTGGATCTACTAGCCCAGTAGCCCATTGCTGAACACCATCCGAGCTACCATCATCAACAATTAATACTTCAAAGTCAGTAAAAGTTTGCTGAAAAACACTATCTACCGTTTCCGGGAGATATGCCATCGAATTATATGCAGGAATCACAACAGAAACTTTTGGCATTTTTGGTTCTACTAAATAATGTTTAAGAATTATCAATGGATAATTGATAATGGATAATTGATAATTGGTGAATTTGGTTTAAGACCTCTGACGATCGTTCCTTGCTACCGCTAAGGCTATCATTTATGAAGAAAATAAAAAGAAAAGATTTTCCTTAAGCTCAATCCTCTTCTTTCTCTTGAGAGGTAATTATTCATTATTCATTGTTCATTATTAATTATTAAACTAAGTTTAGTTTTTTGATGCTGATGCTAATTTTGTAGCTTCAATCTCGGCCTCAAGAATAGACGATGCATTATTTGCTGTACGAATTATTCTTGCTGGATTACCGACCACCACAACCCCTGCTGGTATATCTTTGACTACTACTGAACCAGCACCAATTACAGCATTATTTCCAATAGTAATCGGACCCAGAATCACCACATTGGAGCCGATATCTACATTATCACCAATTTTAGGACAAGCACTCCAAGAACCATCAGCTAGCTTTTTATTGCCAATAGTCGTTGAGTGTCTTAAGGTACAATTTGCTCCAATAATAGTGTAATGATTGACAACTAAAGCATGACCATGCTGGAGTTTTAACTTAGAACCTATTTGGGTATCCCAAGGTATTTCTATTCCTAATAGCCATTCTATTATTACCTGATAAAGAAAACAATAAATAATTGAAATTATTTTAAATATTTTGGGAAAATTACCAGTTATTTGTGCCGAACGAAATAATAACAAAGTTAACCGAGACTTTAAACTAGTGTCTTGATTTGTTTGCCAATCTTGTAGTAAGTAACTGAGCAAATTATTCATCTTTACACTGACTCTCTCTAAATTCAAGATTTAACGATCCCTTAAGTAGAGCTAGCCCTTCCAATAGATTACTGATTGATCACCCAAGCGATGATGCTGACAGACTTTTGCCAGATTTCCTCTGGGATGCAGTGAGTACAGGATTTTCCACCGACTTCTCCGACTCATCCCAGTCCCAACCAACTACTGCTAACAAAGTCCACCAGTAGAAAAACATAGTGGTATGAGTCCAAATATTCTCGGTAATCATCCCCACCGGTATAGCTAGTAGAACTGCCAACAGGGCTAAAGATAGCTCCCTTTGTCCACTACCACGAGGTGCTTGTATATACAGTTGGATCAGACGGACAGCTTGACCCCCAAGAAAGATCAACAAAGTTCCCAAACCGACAATCCCTCCTTCTACTAGAGCGCGAACGTAATCATTATGAGGAAGAAGTTGATTGTTACTTACGTAAGCGCTCACCCCCAAACCGAAACCGAGGATAGGGAATTTCTGCCATTCTCCGAACAAGTAAGTCCACTGAGCAATCCGCCAGTTGAAACTATTACCATCTCCCTTAGCAAGTAAAATGGCACGCCAGATATCGATGTCTGGATTGCCGAGGGGGGTTTTAGCGATCGAACCGAGACGTTCCTGACCAAATTCGGAACTACCAAATAAGACGATAATACCGACAAACAGAACGACGCCACCGATCAGGTTAACCAGGCTCAGTCTTGGGGCGATCAACACCACAATAAAAGTACCCAGCATCATTAAGCCAAATAGGGATTTAGTACTCACATAGACAAAGGCCAGTAAACCTAGTAACAGCAGCCAAGGCAAGCGTTGCTTGGACTGGGTAAACCGCCAATAGGTCACCCCCATAAACAGCAAGACAAAGGTAACAAAGGTATTAGGATGACCAAGAGTGCCTTTGATACGAGATACTTCTTCTACACCGGCGGAGTGACCACCGTGAGGAGCGAAAAAGGGAGGTAAAACCGAAGGCAGGAACATCTGCAACAGGGCGACAACAATGGGTAATACCAGAGACCAGAACAAGATATAAACAACTTGCTGCGGTGGGATACGACCCTTAAGCTGCATTACCAGTAAGTAGACCATCACCCAAGAAAACAGACGAATCCACTCACGGATACTGTCAGAC
>JAAHHL010000055.1 GCA_010672185.1 Caldora sp. SIO3E6
TCCTCCGCTCCTCCGCTCCTCCGCTCCTCTGCTCCTCCGCTCCTCTGCTCCTCCGCTCCTCCGCTCCTCCGCTCCTCTGCTCCTCCGCTCCTCTGCTCCTCCGCTCCTCCGCTCCTCCGCTCCCCCGCTCCCCCTCCGACCCAATCCTTGTGAGCTAAATCTATAGTGATCCGAAATATCACTTATCCAGCATGTCCCTGGCAAACTGTAGGATTTATTTAATACTCGCAGTGATTTGAAGAGGTATCTAAAACTATGACCATTGCTAGCGCAACTCCTGCTTTTTGTCAAGGAATTCAGTATTTCGGTAAAGCGCTGCCTGGGTTGGAGAAATATGGGCAACAACCAGCGATCGCTCCATCTCAATTGGCGATCGCTTCTCCCTCTGACCCCGCTGCGGTATTCCAAACTTTACTGGCGGCTGATGCTCTGCGCTACTTGACTCTACAAGTGACTGCGACTAAAGCCTCTGGACACCCAGGAGGATTTGCCAGTATTGCCGACGCGATCGCTTCTTTGGTAATGCTTGGTCACAAAAACATTATTACGGAAGTAGGTCACCACGCCCCTGGTTTCTACAGTAATATGTTTCTCGACCGTTCCCTAGAAGACATGGGTATTACTAATGTGGAACAAATGGGGGAACGCTTCCGGGAAATGGACGGACTGCTAGGGCATCTTTCCGGTCAAATTCCGGGACTGCTCAATCCCGCTGGTCCTTTGGGACAAGGGCAACATTTTGCGATGGCGGGAGCCCTGCTGCACCGAGATCTGCTATTTCCTGTAACTATTGGCGACGGTGGTATTGGTGAACCCTATATTATGAGTAGCTTTGGTCACTTCCACACTGCTTATCCAGAAGTCACTAACTTCCTTCCTATTTTGGTGTGGAACGGCTACAGCCAGGAACACCACAGTATGGTTTCCACTAAGCAAAATGAAGAGATGATTGCCTATTGGGAAGGCAACGGCTTTCAAGAAATTATTCTAGTCAATGCCAAAGACTACGACGATGCCAACCAACCAGGGGATTATGTCGATAGCACCGAATTTTCCTGGGAGAAACGCTTAGAGTTTACCCAAGCTGTCTTAGAAGCAACCGATAAGGCTGCAAAATCCGCATTGAGTGGCAAACTTACCGTACTTATTGTTAAACAGCTCAAAGGTGCAGGAGTTCACAAACGGGGTGCAAAATCCCATAACCTTTACCCAGGAGACACTCTAGAAAAAGACTATATTGTCAGTGCCTTAAAAACTCGTGCTTTGTCCCCCGAAGCTTGGGAATTGGTGCGAAGCAACTTTGAGCGCTCAGCAGGGGGTCCGGCATCCCAAAAAGTAGTGACAGAAAAAGAATTGCCCCTGCCAGATTTAGGTGAATTGCCCTTGGAGGAATTTCCAGTTAAGGGAGACAAGCAAGTCGCAACAACTGCAATGGGGAAATTAGTTGGCCATGTGGGACAAAAAGACCCCAATTTCGTCGTTTCCAATGCTGATGGCAATGCTGCTTCTGGGATTAATAATATTAATATTGCCCTCAAAATCATTCACCCCACCCCTGATGAAGCTTACTTCCAAGGCCCCAAGGGTCAGGTTTATGAGCCTTTGAGTGAAGATGCCTGTGCTGGTTTAGCTGTTGGTTTAGCGTTGTTTGGTGCTCGTACCCTTTGGTGTTCTTATGAATCCTTTGCCATTAACGGCTTACCTATTTGGCAAACAGTAACTCAAGCGATGGCAGAATTGCGTCGCCCTACCCCTTCTACAATTACTCTATTTACTGCTGGAGCCTTAGAACAAGGGCGCAATGGTTGGACTCACCAGCGTCCTGAAATCGAGAATTACTTTGCTGCTATGATGCGCAATGGCAATATTTTCCCTCTGTTCCCCACTGATGCCAATAGTATCCAAGCTTGCTACGATTGGGCGCTGACGACTAAGAATAAGGGAATTACGATTACTGCTAGTAAGTCACCTTTACCTGTGCGCACTACCTTTGAGCAAACCCGTCAAGGACTCCAGGATGGTGGAATCGTGCTCCATGAAAGCGAAGGGAGCCAAAAAGTGGTGTTTGCGGTGATTGGGGATATGACCTTAATTCCTGTATTTGATGCTGCAGTTAACCTAGAAGCTCAAGGCATTGGGGTACGGATTGTCTCAGTAATCAATCCCCGCCGCTTGTATCGTCCCGATGATACAGCTTCGCAAACCTGCACTGACGCTGATAATCACTTCCTGGATGATGAAGGGTTTGAGAAAATCTTTGGCGGTGATGCCTTGATTGGTGTGACTGGTGGTTCCAGTGCCATGCTAGAGCCAATTATGCTGCGGAGTAATTGCCGACGAGATACCTTTGCTTGGAAACGGGGTGAAACTGCTGCTAGTGCTGGTCAGATTATGGCATTTAATGGTATTACCGCTGAGGCTTTGGCAAAGCGTGCTGTTGAATTAGTTGGTTAAGACAAAGATTTTAGGGGCGTATGTAATATGCCCCATTCTTGTGCTAACATGAGGATAATGGAACAGGTGTGCGCATATAGACTATTCTTTGTTAAGAAACCACAGAGGCACAGAGGACACAAAGAGAAGTGCGATCGCAACCGCATAATTCTGGTTAGCCACAGCTAATTGGGTAAACTGCTCGTCAGTCAGTTTGAGGACAGATGGTAAGTTGAGGGTTAAAGCGCTCATATTAATTCAAATCCTCGTTAGCTAATCTTTACATTGCATACGCCCTATCCAAGAATGTAGTGTGAGCATCTTGCTCACTATTGGTTGAGCGTTAACAGGCAAGATGCCTGTTCCACAATTGCTGTAACTATTCGGTTAAATACTCTACAGCATTTCTATTTTTTTCCTTCTTGAAAGAAGGGGCTTGTGACCTGAATTAATCAATTAAAAATTGCCTATGAATGAATTTTGAATTTTGAATTTTGAATTCAAAAAATGGTCAAACCTCAAAGTCCCCTAAACATGTAGGTTGGGTGTAACGGAGTGAAACCCAACGCAACACAGTCCGGTGTTGGGTTTCGCTATCGCTACACCCAACCTACTTATTCCCTCATTTTAGCTGGGTCACGTCACTAGTGGTGCGACACAGCTAAAAATGTGGAATAGATTTTTGGCTTAAATCCTTGATTTATAAGCATTATAACCGATAGGATAAATTCTTAATGCCTTCTTACTTGTTACTTTTTACTTGTTACTTTTTACTTCCCTACCCGTTTCTAACCCACCATTTTAGGTGTGTCAGTCCACTAGAGTGCGATCGCTTGCACCAAAAACGCGATCGCTTGGCAGCCAAACTCAGGGAATTGGGTGTTGAGCCAGATCAACTTTAAACTTATAAACAGTTCTTGACATTGCTCTGTCGTCAATTTAACGCGATTGTTCTTTCTCATAAACAAAGAAGCATCCCCTTTAACTTTTACAAACAAAAATTGATTTTTCGTCAATGCCTATATGAGATATTTTGTCAAATTTTATTACTGAATCGGTGTTCTAGAGCGAAAGCTGGTGGCGTTTAGAAACCGTCGATTAGGGATGAGGGTTGAGAAGTCCGACTTCTTCAAGAAGTCGGACTTCTGAAATCTGGGACTCAACCCACTCCTACAAGATTTTTCTGACTTTTTGCGTAAAAAGCTGACAAACAGCTGATACATATCATAGGAGCAAATCTCGCAAGATTTGACTTAGGAGCAATAAAACCAGGAAAACTACAGCTATGTTCGATAATACCTTTTCCGCTCCCGATACCATCAACCCCTCTGTCGGCGATAATTTACTGAACCAAGTAGGCGCGATCGCTAATCATCTTCTCACCTCAGATTACAACCATTTCTTAGTGGTAGGTGAGGTTTTAGGGAAATTTTCAGGTCGGTACAAGGCTTTTGAACTAATAGATACCATTTCCACAGCACTTGGCGAAACCAAAATGATTGAAACCAAAGTCTGGCATGGCTGACCTACTTATTCAGCAGACCCTTTAGAATCCCCGTCTTTTTAAAGCGGGGAGAACTCAAGTAGGTTCTCATCAGGGAGAAAATTATCAGATTTTCCGGAACTCTTTATAGCAAAGCCGAAGTTCAATAGGTGAGCATAAGTGATTTACTCAGAAAAAATGTACCTATTGTAGGGTTTGTTAGCGTTTGCGCAGCATTCCTTAGGAAAGCGTAACGCACCGCATAGCCACCCAGTCAAAATTACTCTGGCAAACTAATTTCAGCGTTTTTCCGCAAAATTAGGAACTATATCAGCCTTCTATCTAGAGTTAATATTGCCGTGGAAAAAATTCTAATTCTCACAGCCAATCCGAAGAATACAGACAAGCTGCGCTTGGATGAAGAAGTCCGAGAAATTCAGGTAAGTTTGGAACTTGCTAAAAAAAGAGAGCAATTTGAAGTTGTCACTCGTTGGGCATTACGGGTTGATGATTTGCCTCGTGCTTTGTTAGCTCATGAACCAAAAATTGTCCATTTTTCTGGGCATGGAGCAGGAGAAAACGGTTTAGTGGTGGAAAATAGTTCGGGGAAAATGCAACTAGTCACTACAGAATCACTGGCAGGGCTATTTGAGTTGTTTAAAGATAAGATTGAGTGTGTTCTCTTAAATGCCTGCTATTCCGAAAAACAAGCTGAAGCTATTCATCAGCATATTGATTGTGTAGTGGGGATGAATAAGGCAATTGGCGATCGCGCAGCAATCAAATTTGCTGTGGGGTTTTATGACGCACTTGGGGCCGGAAAATCTTATACAGATGCTTATAAATTCGGTTGTAATGCCATTCGCTTAGAGGGAATTCCCGAGTCTCTAACGCCAGTTATCAAAATTCGCCCCAAAGTAGAGCCACCAATAGAGCCACCAATAAATCCTGTTGAACTAAGAGATCTCCTCAATCTGCTCAAAAAACTGCTACCATCGCAGTTTGAAGATGTCGTGTTCCAATACGGTGTAGATCCAGCTTACCTATCTTTAGGTACAGCACAAGCTCAACGGGCAACTGAAGTTGTTCGCTATGCACAACAGCAAGAAGGAGCAAGTCTTACTCAACTGAGTAGGGTTATCTACGAAGTTGCTCCACACCTCTTGAAGTAGTTCAATTTGAGGTAGTACAATAATTGTGGTTGATCGCAACAAACTCCTTAATCACCTGCAAGAACTCAGTGAAAGTCAGCTTGAAGAGTTATGTTTCCGTCTGGAAGTTGACAAGTTTCATCTGAGATGGTCTGGAGTCGCCCGAAAACAGACGGCAATCGATTTAATTGAGTACTTGAAGCAAAAGAAGCAAGGACTGCAACGCTTGCAAGAACTCTTGGAATCCGAAAAATCAGATAAAGATTCTCTTCCAAAGTGTCCCTATCAAGGATTGTTTGCATTCCAAGAAAAACAGGCAGAGTTCTTCTTTGGACGCTCTAAATTCACTAATGATTTAGTGCAAGCAGTTGGAAAACAGCCACTAGTAGCAGTAGTTGGTGCTTCGGGAAGTGGTAAGTCATCCCTGGTGTTGGCGGGATTACTACCTCGCTTGCGAAAGGAGGGAAACTGGCTAATTGAATCTTTTCGTCCTGAGAAACAACCGTTTAATCAACTAGCTGCCGCCTTGGTACATCAATTAGAACCAGAACTTGGCAAAAGCGATCGCATCAATAAAGCGATTAATTTAGCCAATACCATTAGGCAACATGGATTTACCTATGTTCTTTCAGAGATTCTCAAGGAGCATCCCCAAAAAAAGTTGCTGTTAGTGGTGGATCAGTTTGAGGAACTTTATACTTTCTGTTCCGAGGAAGAGTGTAAGTGCTTTATTGATGTTCTGTTAGCTGGAATTAAAGACTCTCTGGGACTTAAGGTGGTTTTGACCCTTCGAGCCGACTTTTGTGGACAAGCCTACAGCTACCGTCCCCTTGTTGATGCTTTACAAAGTGCGGACTTAAAGCTAAGTTCGATGAATGAGTTAGAGTTGCAGGAGGCAATTGAAAAGCCTGCTAAATTAAAGGAAGTGCAATTAGAGGACAAACTCACCGAAAAACTCCTAAAAGATGTTAAGCAGGAACCGGGAAATTTACCTCTACTGCAATTTGCCCTCACCGAACTTTGGAAAAAGCAGCGTCAGAGAACTTTAACCCATCAAGCATATGCAGAAATTGGTGGAGTGGCAAAAGCGCTGGCAAACCATGCAGAAGCTGTTTACGCTAAGTTAAATCCGGCGCAGCAGAAGCAAGCACAACGCATCTTTTTACAATTGTTGCATCCGGGGGAAGGAACCGAGGATACCCGACGTTTGGCTACCCGTGGGGAGGTAGGAAAAAATAACTGGGATTTGGTAACTCATTTGGCAGGCTCAGAAGCCAGACTAGTGGTGACAGGACAGAATAAGCAAACAGAAGAGCAGACAGTCGAGATTGTCCATGAAGCATTATTGCGAGAGTGGCAACAACTTCGAGACTGGATAAAAAGTGATCGCACCTTTCGCGTTTGGCAGGAGGAGTTGCGCTCTAGGTGTCGTCACTGGGAACAAAACAAGGAGAACAAAGAGGATTTATTAACGGGTTCTTTTTTAAAAGTAGCGGAAGTTTGGCTCAATGAGCGTAAAGCTGACTTGAGTCCCAAGGATCAGGAATTTATTCAGCTAAGTTTGAAATTGCGCGATCGTACAAAAAGAGTAGAGCGAAATATTCGTTTTGGAGTTGCTACCGTGGGTTTGAGTATTGTTTTCGGTGCTCTCTTTTTCGTAGGACTTCCTAGGTCAGCTACTTTCTTTTACGACCGTGGTTTCTATAAGTTAGAATCTGGTCAAGCAAAAGATGCGATACAAGACTTTAATCTAGCACTAAGAATGCAGCCAAATTTGCCTATGGTTCTTTATAGTAGAGGAAAAGCTTATGAAGCTATCAAAGATTTCGATTCTGCCATAGAAGACCATGAAAGTGCTATGAGGAAAGGTTATGTCCCAGCCTATATTGACCTAGCTCGCTTACAAATCACACATATTAAGGATTATACCGAAGCGAATAAACTCCTTGAACAAGCTAGACCATTAAAAAAAGACCAGGCAACAGAATATAGTCTACTCAAGAATTTAGGTTGGGCACAATGGAAGTTAGGTAAATATAGTGAGGCTGATATCAATCTTCGGAAAGCCATAAGCTTAGATGAAGAACGAGGATCTGCTTACTGCTTACTAGCACAAGTGCTAGAAAAAATGTCCAAAGCAGAAGCAGATAAACAGTGGAAAAAATGTTTGAATTTGGGTGCTTCTGAGCATCCAGATGAAAATAAATGGATTAAATTAGCAGAATCAAAAATAACAAACAAGAAGATTAATTAATTATGAGACACCTAAAATTATTGTTTTCAATTATTATTACAATTGTCTTTCTAGTGTTAGTTAATCCTGATACTGCTCAAGCGCAAACAGAATGTTGTATTCATACTTGGAGAGGGTTAGTTTGTGGGCCACAAGCAAGAACAAGTCCCACCCATAGAATCTCTATAGCAAGTTTTGGAGAATTTATACAAATTGGTGTCAACATTGCCCAAGGACAAGCTACAGTAGATGACTACCTCCTGTTTGCTTACCTAAATGCAGTAGATACAAACTTTACCAAAGCGGTAAATTACTACTCTCAAGCATTAGACTTGGCAGTAACAAATGAAGATATTGAGGGACAAGCAATAGCCCGTAATAACTTGGGAGAAGTATTGTTAGCAACCGGTAATCTTAAAGAGGCTGTTTTTATACTAGCACTGGCAAGAGATATGTATCAAAGCTTAGGTAATGAGCAGCGTGTAGGTGAAGTTCAGCAACGGCTAGAAGGGATTGAAAGGCTGTTAAAAGTCAACCTGTCGGGAAGTAAAATCGAGCCATCCCAACTTCAATTTGATCTATCTCGAATATAACTGTTGGGGAATTCACAGTTCTTGCATCCGTGAGGTACATCCTGATCCCCCTAAATCCCCCTTAGAAAGGGGGACTTTGAAGGTAAGAAAGAAGGTTGCAAGGGAGAAGGGAATTATAAGTGATTATCCGAACTTGATATCAGTTACTCCTCGATTTCGTCTGGCACAACTAGCTTTCTAACAGTCTATGTTTCCTCTGACTTGGCTGAAGCATCTGCTACCTCTACTCCAACGGGTTTTCTGATAACCTCACCCTCATGATCAGACTGTTCCGGTACAATTGCACTTCTATCTGTCACACCAGGAGAACGGGTTTCCTCTGGCTTGGCTGAAGCATCTGCTACCTCTACTCCAACGGGTTTTCTGATAACCTCACCCTCATGATCAGATTGTTCCGGTACAATTGCACTTCTATCTGTCACGCCAGGAGAACGGGTTTCCTCTGAATTGGCGGCATCTGCTACCTCTACTTCAACAGGTTTTCTGATAACCTCACCCTCATGATCAGACTGTTCCGGTACAATGGCACTTCTATCTGTTACACCAGGAGAACGGTGGTTTTCAGGCTTCTTAGATTCAAAGTTCTCTATTTTCATAAAAAAATATGGGTAGATGAGGAAATGTTTAAATAGACATCTCCAGAATTTTCATTTAAGTTACTACAAAGCTTTCTGATTAATTTCCGGAAATATCTAATATTATCTCCCCACACTCCCCACACTCCCCACACCTTTTTTCGCTCACTCCCCATCTCCTTAATCACTCTCCACGGCTCCCAAGGCTTTTAAAGTTGCTTTTTGAGCTGCTGTTAAGCCAATCGCCCCTTTAATATTCATACCCTCATAAGGTCGGGCTACCCTGAATGTTTTCCAACACTCTCCCGTTTCCACACTCCATAATTTAATCGTCTCATCTCCACTACTACTAGCTAAAGTTTGCCCATCACCACTAAAAACCACTGACCATACTTCTTTAAGATGTCCCTGCAAAGTCCTAAAATTCTTTCCAGTTTTCACCCGCCAAAGCTTCACTGTTTTGTCATCACTAGCACTGGCTAAAGTTTGACCGTCTGGGCTAAATGCCACTGATCTGACGCGGTGATTGTGTCCTACCAAAGTTTGCAGACATTGACCTGTGCTGATATCCCAAAGTTTGATTGCCTTACCACTACCACTGGCTATCCTCTCACCACTGGGACTAATGGCAACCGCTAACACCCAATCCTCATGACCAAAAAATGTTTTTAAACATTCCCCGGTTTGCCAATCCCAAAGCTTGAGTGTATAGTCATCACTGCCACTCACCAGAGTCTTGCCATCCGGACTAAAGGCAACAGCTTTAACTCGATGAGTATGTTCTGTCAGGGTTTTTAAACATTCTCCCGTTTGCCAATCCCAAAGCTTGACTGTATAGTCACGACTAGCGCTGGCTAATATCTGACCATTGGGACTAAAGCTGAGAGATTGAACCCAACTGCTATGCCCTCCAATTGTCCTTAAACATTCACCTGTATAACAATCCCAAATCCTGATAGTGCAATCATCACTACCGCTTGCCAGGATTAGACGCTTATCGAATTTTGGTGCAAAGGTGAGAGATGAGACAATATTGGTATGTCCTTGCATTATTTTAAGGCATTCTCCTTTTGCCACATCCCATAACCTTACCTGTTGGTCTCGACCACTACTAGCAAGTAATTGCCCCTCACGACTAAGTGCTACAGATAAAATGGAATTGCTGTAACTCTCCAGGGTTCTTAAACATTTTCCTGTGTGGACATCCCAGAGTTTCACGGTTTGGTTCTCACTGGCACTCAACAAAGTGCTGTTATCGGGACTAAACAGAACCAACCAAACCCGATCTGTATGACCCTGCAAGGTTTGCAGACCTTCTCCCGTCCAAGCATCCCAAATTCTCACTGTCCTATCCTCACTACCGGTTGCCAGAATTTGACCGTCAGTATTGTTGGCATCACTTCCCTGATGTGAATAAGCGATCGCCCAGACATAACTGTTGTAGTCTGCTAATGTTCCGAAGCATTCCCCAGTCGTAATATCCCAAAACTTGACTGCTTGCTTATCACTTCCCGTTACCAAAGTTTTGCCATCTGGACTGAGAGCCATCGAGAGTATCCAGTTAATGTGAGTCTCAATAATTTTCAGACATTCCCCCGTCTGAACTTGCCAAAACCTCACCGTTTTGTCTTCACTACTACTAATCAAGGTTTGTCCGTCTGGTGAGAAAATAACAGACAGTAGATGATTGGTATGTCCCGAAAAAACCTTGAGACATTGCCCAGTATTAACGTCCCAAAGCCTTACCGTTTGGTCATTGCTACCACTCGCCAGGATTTTTCCTTTTGGGCTAAAGGCAACGGAAGAAATACAACCTGTGTGACCTTGGAGTGTCTTGAGGCACTGCCCAGTATTAACATCCCAAAGCCTTACCGTTTGGTCATTACTGCCACTGGCTAGGATGTTTCCTTCTGGGCTAAAGGCAACGGAATGCACCCAACTGAGATGTCCTGTACAAGACAACAATTGTCGGCCATCTGCAATTTGCCATAGCCAAATCTCATGATCAATTCCTGTCGCTAACAGCTTCCCATCTTGATTGAAAGCGACTGATAAAATTCCTCCCAACTTTTTGGTGAAAACCGATTTAGTTAAATCTGCGTAGGCAAAATTGACGCGATGTAAACTAACCCCCTGAAAGTAAGCTTGCCAAACGCTTAGGTAAGAAAAATCAGACCCACTAGGGTCGATCTGAAGTTGCCAAAAAAGGTTAAGAATATTTCCGGCAGCATATCCTGGTTTTGGTTGAGCATCAGCTAAATGTAACTTAGACAAAATCTTCACCAGACAAGTTTTAATATTTTCCTTGTTGCCATAAATAGCCAGCAATCTAGCAGCCATCGGTTGCAGAATAAGACTAATCTGAGCATTTCTCAGGTAATCTTTGGTTTGAGCCTTAATTATGGGGTAGTGGTCAAAGAAGTCAAGCTCGACTGTACTAATCTCCTGACAAAACTGCTCAATCAATCGTTCGGTGACATATTCCATAATTACAGGCTGTTGGGTAAAGCCAACTCTAGGGGTATTTTCCATGAGAGAGCGCAATTGCAGAGATTCTAATGCCTCTAGTAGCGATCGCATGGAAACAGCAGGAATAATATCTTCTCGCAATTCTGAACGGGAAACCCACTCCCGATTAATGGCTAGCCAGAACATTATCTGCTTTTCTACTGTTGACAGACGATTGAACTGTTGGTCTAGCAAGTTATAAATATCACTTAAAAAGACAGTACCTTGCTCTAAAAACTCAGTTATATCGCCATCGAAGTCTTGTTTAATTATTGTGGCGACTATCTTCAGTGCCAGTGGATTACCTGCATACTGCTCTACTAAAGCTCTTCCTTGTTCTGCTGTTATAGTCAAGTATTTATCTTGAAAAATTTCCTGAGCATTTTTGGGTGCTAAACCACTAAGTTTAAAGGAGAGAATAGGAATATTTTTCCCTTCTTGATAGCTAATCTCTCTGAGTTTTTCTCGCGTCGTCAGTACTAAGCAGCTTTGATGAGGACTTTCTCCTATACGGCTGAAGAGTTGCCCATATCCTTCATATCCTGGGCGATAAGTTCCAGCACGGCCATTACTGCACAAGATAGATTCTGCATTATCAAGTACGAGTAAGCAACGAGAGGCTTTCAGGTACTCTAGCAATCGACGTACTTTACCATCAATTGTCTCTGGTAAATCAGTTTTTTTCTGGTTGGAGAGGAAACAAATCAAATCTGCCAAAAGTTCTGGCAGTATAGGAGCATTACGGAGACTTCGCCAAATAACATACTGGAATTTTTTTTGAACTTGTTGTGCCAACTTAACTGATAAGCTGGTTTTACCAATCCCACCTAGACCAATAATACTGAGTAAGCGACAACGTTTATCTATAATCCACTGCTCTAATGTTTCCAGTTCCTTAGTGCGTCCGTAGAATACAGTAACATCAGGGGCGGTTCCCCAGTCTGGCGGTTTAGGTTGGGACTGTTGAAGGCGACAGCGTTGCCATTCTAAATCAAATTGTTTGAGATTAGCTTCTTTAGCTTGCCGGGGGTGCCAAAGCTTCAGGGAAAAGTGCCAGTCATGCAAGCCTTGACTTCCGAGGCGGTGGTCTTGCAGAATTTCCACGAAATCTTTCAGGCGGTTGAGGGATTCCTTGATTTCGCGATCGCTTAAATTACCAGGGTATTGGTCTTGACGGATCAGTTCTTCAAGAAATCTCACTTTTGTCCTAACGAGCAATTCCTTTTCTGTCTCCCAGTGGATCTTAATCTTAAGGTGGTCACAATTTTCCAATTCGTTATTAGCATAAGCCAGTAATGCCTCTAACAGGCGCTTAGTTCGCTTTTGAACTTCAGGACCGTAGCTTGTTCTCGCCATTGATGCAATTCCAGAATCATCAAAGTTGGGGGAATCTGTCAACTTTAGCTACTTCCCCCAACTGCTTATCTTTGATTCTAAAAGACTTTTAGCAATTAAAAGGTGCTGTTTGCTTGGGGGAAGTTACCAACAATAGACTTAGAGCATGTCCGGTTGAATACCCATAGTTAGGACTGACAGGGGGATACGGAGATAATGAGCTTAATTCATCAGATTGTCCAAGAGGCACTTGCCAATAAATATCTAACCATAGAAGCCGAAGAGCAACTGCGTCAGCTTCTCAAAAGCAAGTACACAAAAGAAGACCTGAAGGCTTTTATGAATTTGCAGCACGCAGCGATGGAAGGTCGTGTCAGTCAAGAATCCCGGATGTTAAACCAACAGGTAAGGGTCTGATAGCAGTATCTTTTCCATTGAATTATTTACCATTTTGCAACCCAAATAGGCGAGACCAAAAGCCGCCTTAGATAACTGACTTCCCAAGGAGAACCAAATGTTTAATCTCCAAGATGTAACGATTAAGACCTTTATTGAACATCTCCAGTTTAGCTACCGTAAAGTTTACGGCAACCTTAAACCAGATTATCTAGACACCCTAGGTTGGGTTGCGAACCTAACCCTAGAAAATATTCTCAATACTGATGCTCTGTATCACAACATTGAGCACACTATCCTTGTCGCTTTAGCAGGACAGGAAATCTTACGGGGTAAGTACCTCTTAGAGGGTAACGTGTCTCCTGAAGACTGGTTGCATTTCCTCATCTCTTTGTTATGTCATGACGTTGGCTATGTCAAGGGTGTATGTCAACAAGACCAGGTTACCAAGAGATTCTATACCACGGGAATGGAAGAGATGATGATTTATCTTCCACCAGGTTCTACCGATGCATCCTTAACTCCATTTCACGTAGACAGAGGGAAACTGTTCGTTAAAGAGCAATTTAGCGATCGCTTACCCCTCGATACTGAAGTGATTGAGGAGAATATTGAGCTAACCCGTTTTCCAGTACCAGCTGCTCAGCAGCATTCAGACACCCTTAGCTACCCCAGTTTAGCAAGAGCAGCAGATTTAATTGGTCAGCTATCTGACCCTTATTACTTACACAAAATGCCTGCCTTGTTCTATGAATTTGAGGAAAATGGTGTGAATAAGAACTCCGGTTACCGTACTCCTGGTGAACTGCGCCAGAATTACCCAAACTTTTTCAGGAATGTTGCTTTCCCCTACATTCAACCCGCATTACGCTACTTAGAGATGACATTTGAGGGTAAGCACATCATTGCCAATCTCTATGCCAATGTGTTTCAGGTAGAACAGGAAAATCAGGGAAGTCCTAGAGCACCGATTCACTAATAAAGCTTCACTCAAAACCTTAGGAGCCGTCAATTAGGGGTGAGGGTTGAGAAGTCCGACTTCTTCAGGAAGTCGGACTTCTGAAATCTGGGACTCAACCCACTCCTACAGAATTTTTGGGTCTTCCGTAGTTGGTGTGCTAAATTGTTAGTTTGAGTTGGCAAAGTATTAACAGCAATAGCTTTAGCCATTTATTACCGAACCAGGTGAGCGCATTTCTTACCAGAATTGGTGGGGTTCTAACTACGGTTATGGATTAACACTGATGGGACCATCTGAAGTGATTGCCACCCAAGCCGAAGTATCCAACTTGGGTGTTCAATTCGACTATAATTTGAATGCCCCTGCTCAAACTGGCAATGTACCCTTTAACGGTACTTCTGCTGCAACACCCAATGTAGCTGGGGTAGCTTCTTTAGTCTGGAGTGCTAATCCCAACTTAACTGCAACTCAAGTCCAAACAATTATGTCAGAAACAGCCTATGATCTAGGAAACCCTGGCTATGATCTAGCCTACGGTCATGGATTTATCAATGCTGATGCAGCTGTCCGAAGAGCAATGGCTCTAGTCTAAAAAGCCTTATCAATGGATAATGGATAATTGATAATTAATAATTGGTTAATTTGGTCTCGTGACCTCTTCATTTATGAAGAAAATGAAAAGAAAATATTTTCCTTAAGTTCAATCCTCCTCTTGCAAGGAGAGGTAATTATCCATTATCCATTGTTCATTATCAATTATTGAAACTAACTGCCTTTATGCCAATTATCATCGACGTACTACTGTTAATTACCCTGGGAGCCCTAGTGGGAGTACTACTACAGCGGAATATCCGGAATCCTCAACAGAAGTTGGAAGAAGCCTATAATCGGCAACAGCTAGAAGATGCCTTCTACCGACTACTAGAAGAGCAAAGCAGTTGTATTTCTTTGATTCAACTAACGGCAGCATCCAGGGTGGATGTGCAACAGGCGAAGCAGTATCTGGAGCAGCAAGTGGAACAGTTGGGTGCGGTTCCGGAAGTTGATTTGGATGGGGATACGTTTTATCGTTTCCCCAAACTACGCAGGCGTCCCCCTATCGATAGGCTTACTGAATAAGTCCATTAACTCTGGTTTTGAAGTAATAAGTAATAAGCAGTAGTAGGACTTCAGTCCAAAAAGAAGCCAGAAACTAGTCATATCAAAGAATTATGTCATCGCAAATCTTAATCAATCTGTATGAATAGTAATGGCTCTTCCCTACTGGTGGGGGATGTTGGGGAGCAGGGACTTTTAGAGCGGTTACAATGTTTTTGTCCACGGGATATTATTGGGGATGATGCAGCAGTAATTCCTGCTCCAGAACAGGGACAATCCTTAGTAGTAACCACAGATGTTTTAGTAGATGGGGTACATTTTAGCGATCGCACAGTAGTAGGACTTCAGTCCAAAAAGAAGCCAGAAACTAGTCATATCAAAGAATTATGTCATCGCAAATCTTAATCAATCTGTATGAATAGTAATGGCTCTTCCCTACTGGTGGGGGATGTTGGGGAACAGGGACTTTTAGAGCGGTTACAATGTTTTTGTCCACGGGATATTATTGGAGATGATGCAGCAGTAATTCCTGCTCCAGAACAGGGACAATCCTTAGTAGTAACCACAGATGTTTTAGTAGATGGGGTACATTTTAGCGATCGCACTACTAGTCCTCAAGATGTGGGTTGGCGATCCGCTGCGGCTAATTTGTCGGATTTAGCTGCCATGGGAGCATCTCCCTTAGGCATTACTGTCGGCTTAAGTATTAATAACGAGGTTGCAGTTAGCTGGGTTGAGCAACTCTATCAAGGTCTGACCGACTGTTTGCAACAGTATAATACACCCATAGTAGGAGGCGATATCTGTCGTTCTCCTGTAAGGAATGTCTCAATTACCGCTTTTGGTCAAGTTTTGCCTGATCGTATTCTTCGTCGCTCCCTTGCCCAAGTAGGGGATGCGATTGTAGTGACGGGGTTACACGGTGCTTCACGAGGAGGCTTGGAGTTATTGCTCAATCCAGAATTCGGTTTACACCTCAAAGAGACTGAGCGTATGTCTTTGATGCGTGCTCACCAGCGTCCCCAACCAAGGTTTGATGTTTTGCCCATACTTGAGGATATCTTATCCCCCATTTCCTCAGCAGCGATGGATAGCAGTGATGGCTTGGCAAATGCCGTTGTACAACTATGCCGTGCTAGTGGGGTTGGTGCTGTAGTTGAAAGAAGCAAAATTCCTTTTCCACCCTCATTGAGCCAATTGGTATCCCCGGAGCAAGTTTGGGACTGGGTATTGTATGGTGGTGAAGATTTTGAATTGGTAATGTGCTTGTCGGCGGAGTTAGCTGAGGTATTGGTGGCACAGTTGGGGGAAGGAGCAGCAATTATCGGCAAGATTACTACAGGCAATAAGGCTTGGTTAACAGATAGTACTGGCATTTATGCTGATGAAGAGCTGCTTCTCTATCGTGGATTTCAGCATTTTGGTTAGATGTTGACGTAGTTTATAGAACCACAGAGGCACAGAGGAACACAGAGAAAAGAGGAAGGTCTATCCTCGAATCACAACCACATTGCGATTGCTTGGTGTCATGGCTGATTCCGTAGTAGTACGTTCTGCAATCGGAGGTAGTCCCTGCCGTTGATCAAAAATTACTAACCACCCTTGATTTATCCCTAACCCAGCTAGATAGCGGTCTAACTGCTCTAATCCAGCCTTGATGGGGTCTGGACGTCCTTGGCGCCACACCTTCAACTCCATCCCTAAGGTAACATCACCGTACCGCAGACATAAGTCCATGCGATCGCTACCAATGGCATATTCTCGCTCTAAGGTGCCACCCCCATTCACCACCCGATGTAAAAAAGCCATCAAGACTAAATGGGGTGCTATTTCATGGTAAGGAGCACTTTTGAGTAACGGTTCTCCATGCTGTCGCCAAAAAGTAAGAAAGGCTTCTAGCAGCTTCTCCGAGTCTAGTGTTCCATCAGGCATCAGCCAACTGGGGGCAATTTGGGGTAAGGATGCTTGTGGTGTTTGGCTTAACACCCGGGGTAATATTTCTCGATAGATGGGATTAGCGATGACTAATCCTCCTTGGGAACTCATACGACATAAGCCCAAATCTATAAGGAATCGCAGATCATCGTTGGGGATATCTCCTAAATCCTGTCCCGCTAGTATCGGTTCAATAATCGCTCGCACTGGTTTTTCTCGCAGCAGACTAGCCAGACTGTCCAAATGGGTATCCTGCCGTTGAATCAAGATTTCCTTGGCTTGCTCGACATGGTTAGTCTCAATCGTTTGTTGCGATTCTGGCAAAATAACTTCGACAATTTGCCTTGCTAAAGCATTGACTAACCAAGGTTGTCCCTGGGTTAACTCAAAAGACCTTTGTACTGCTTCGGGGGAAAAAACTTGACCGGTTGCACTGGTGTGTTGTTCGTAGAGCTCAGCTACTTCTACTTGGGTAAAATTACGTAGGGTTAGGGATTCTAGTTTGATATTGAAGGGACTAGAGGTGTTGAGACGGTTACTACCTCCCGATGCTATCTTATAATCCCGCACATCCCGCACTCCAATTAGGGCGAGA
>JAAHHL010000550.1 GCA_010672185.1 Caldora sp. SIO3E6
CACCAAACCGCAGCAAGCTGCCACTACTAGGAGAGAGCAAGTTTAGTGCCCCATTACTGGTAATACCACCTACATCAACGAGTAAAGTTGCGAGGTAGAGTCCGATGCAACCCCAAGTTACCAGGGAGATGAAGCCATAGTCGTAACCTTGAGAACGCAAAACTCTGACAAAACCCCAAATACTAGGATTATGGCGTCCGCAGTGTGGACAAACTGGCTCTTGGACTTGAACTAATTGGCTACAAGAAGGACAAACTATTGAGCCACTAGTCTGTCGCTTGAGCAGTTTGAACATTAAAATATTCTCCGCCAAGTTGCGTTTATCTTTAAACTACACTTCTGGCTCAGTAATCGCCACCGCCACCGCCACCATCGCTACTACTGCCACCGCCACCAAAATCACTACTGCTACTGCTACTGCTGCTGTAATCGCCACCAGCACCACTACCACCACTGCTACCGCCGCCGAAATCATGACTGCTGCTGCTACTGCTGCTACTACTGAAGTCGCTATCATAGTAACTTGTGCTAGAGCTGCTATTAGTTCGGGGGCGAGAAGTAGACTTAGAAGAAGTAGACTTAGGGGTGTAGGGTTTGTCAGTAGGGCTTGGTGAAGGCGAGCGCTTAGTTGGTTCGGAAGCAAGCGGGCGCCCTCTTCCCATAAAGAAACTAGGACCAATTACAAGCACTAATACTAAAATAATTAGTCCAACTATTATACAAATAACCCAAAAGCTACTAGTATCTCCACTTTGGAGGACAGTAACGAGTGATTGAGTACCTGCCAATGTCCCAGCATCAAAGTTTCCTTGTTGGAACTGTGGGATAATTTTGGTGTCAATAATCTTGGTGACTTCCGCATCAGGCAAAATCTTGGCAATACCGTAACCAGTTTCGATTTCCACCCGGTGATCGCTTTGGGAGACCAAGAACAGTATCCCATTATTTTGACCTTGTTTACCAATTCCCCAGTGATTAAACAAGGCTGTGGTAAATGCTTTAGGAGATTCGTAAAGATTTGTTTCTGGAACTGTCACCACAGCAATTTCTGTACCATTTTGTGCCTCTACCCCAGAAATTAGTTGATTGAGTTGAGCTTCTGTGTCATCACCGAGAATCTCTGCCATATCCGTCACCCAACCACCATTTACCTGCTGGGGATTGGGTATTTCTTCGAGAGAGAGAGCATGACTGGCGAGAGGTGTCAGTAAAATGGTCAAACACAAGGGAGTTACCCAAAGGATTTGGCGTATTAATCTTTTCACCACTGTAGTCTCCTAACTCAATATTTCCTGCCATTTTCTACAAAGGCGATCTTTGTCATTCCAGAAAATTTCGGGGATCTTAATCCGCAAGCGATCGCATAATATAGCAACCGCCAAGGTGATTAGGACAAGGGGCTTAAGATTAGGACAAGGGGCTTAAGCCCCTTGTTAACTTGCTTACATAAGAATGTCTTAACCGCCCTGGCGACTGCTATATTTTCAACATTAACTGCATAAATCTTGTTTCTGGGCACAAGGTGTTATCAAGAGCATCCCCATTTTTTAGCTGAGGAACCTATTTTGATGACTTACTACACAAGCTTTCTTCCTTGGAGCCTTCTCTCTTCTACCTTCTGCCTTCTTACACTAGGGGAGCCGGTTTTTGCCCAGATTGTACCGGACAATAGTCTGGGAAATGAACAGTCAGTTGTCACTTCTGTTAACTCCCAACTGGAGCAGATTACCGGTGGAGCAACTCGTGGGTCGGCTCTTTTCCATAGTTTCTTAGAATTTAATATCAATGAAGGCAATGCTGCTTATTTTGTCAACCCCATAGCGATTGAGACTATTTTTAGTCGAGTAACTGGCAATAATCCTTCCGAGATTTTGGGCACTTTGGGAGTTTTGGGGGAAGCGGATTTGTATCTGATTAACCCTAATGGTATTTTGTTTGGTCCTAATGCTCAGTTGGATATCAAGGGTTCATTTGTCGCGAGTACTGCCAATAGTTTGGTTTTACCTAATGGTATCGATTTTAGTGCCACTAATCCTCAAACCCCTCCTCTACTGGAGATTGATGCGGATGTATCGATTGGATTGGTGTTTGAAGGAGGGCCTCCTGGGGATATTGTTAATGCTGGTAGTTTGGCAGTGGGAGAAGATTTGCAGCTGGTGGCTGGTAATTTGGATTTACAAGGCGAGTTGGTTGCTGGTAACAATTTAGTGCTACTGGCGGAAGATACGGTGAAAATACGGGATAGTGAGGTGGAGCCTTTTAGTGCTGTAGCAGGAAGCAATTTCTTGGTACAGGGCAATCAAGGTATTGATATTTTGGCACTAAATCATCCACAAGCTGCCTTTCAAAGTGGTGGCAATCTGATTATGATGAGCGATGGGATTATTTCTGGGGATGCTCGTTTCATCAGTGGTGGAAACTTTTTGTTACTCAATTTAGCTGGAGAACCAGGAGAGTTTGTCAGTTATTATGACCCAATTATTAGTTCTGTTGGCGATGTAGTTTTGGGAGACTATACCGGGGTTGCTTTGAAGATTGAGTCGATGGGAAGTATCCAAACTGGGGATATTACCATTACTGGACCAGATACGATCTTAGCTGATGGTTCAGACCCGGATATTGACATTTTGAAAAGTAGTCCTGCTTTAATTATAAGGGCAGGTTTGGAGGAATTGCAGAATGCGCCGACAGTTTACTGGAATGATTTTACAGGAAACGTTAGCTCTGAATGGTCTAGTCAGAAAACCAATATAACACCAGAAGGAAACCGAAGCTTTCTTGGACAACTAGACAATAGTAGTACTGTTAGTTTACAGCTTAGCGATCTTCCTGCCCATAACCAAGCAACAATATCTTTTGACTTATTTATAATTAGATCTTGGGATGGTAACGAGCCAGATATTTGGGAATTAAGTATTCCTGGAGGGCCTAAACTCTTACGCACAACTTTCAGCAATGTTGACTTTCCTGTACCTTCATCCCCTAAACCTCAATCTTATCCATCTCAGTATTCCCCGGCTTCGATCACTAATCAACCTGCCCGTACAGGAACAGTAGAAAATAATTCCCTGGGATACAATTTTTTCTTTGGGTCAATCCAGCAGAGAAAGGCAGTAGATTCAGTCTATCACTTTAGCTTTCCCTTTGCCCATTCAGATAGCTCTCTTCAGTTTGACTTTTCTGCTAGTAAGAGTCGTGCCCCTATTAGTGACGAAAGTTGGGGATTAGATAATGTTAATGTTTCGGTAGAACCTGTTGCACCATCGGACTTAATTCCTAGTCTCAGCAATCCTAATTTAACATTTCCCGGAAGTGTATCCCCTGGAACCATTACAACAGGTCGTATTTCAACTCCAGGTGGACCAATAATATTAGAGGCAACTAGTGACATAACTACCAATGGTTTGATTAGATCCCAAGGAGGTGACATAGATATCTCTAACAGAAGTGGTGATATTAACTTAAGAGCAAATATTATTTCTGATGGAGGAGAAATTACCTTAAATAGTCGTGAAGAAATCCTGGTTGCTGCTGGAGTTACTGTTGATGCAACCAATCAGTCTGGCAAAGGTGATGGTGGTGATATTAATATAACAGGTCGGTCGCTTCTGATGAACGAAGAGGCGCGATTTCGCACTAGAGTGATTGGAAACAATCAAGGAGGAAGTATTAATGTAGCAACTTCTGAGTCTTTCACAATCCTAGGCTCTGCTTCAGTTAATAGTGATTCTAGTGGTTTGTTTGCCACCAATGATGGTTCGGGAGCACCAGGGAAAATAGTAGTCAAAACTCCAGAATTATTGCTTCAAGGAAGAGCCAGAATCATTACCTCAACCTTCGCTGGTGGTGATGCAGGTGAGATTATGATTGATGTAGCTCGTTTGCGAGTAGAGGATGGAGCCAGAATATCTGCTTTGACTTCAGTTCCTGTGGCTATACCTGGGGATGGAAAAGGCGGAGAGTTAACAGTTATTGCTTCGGAATTGGTGGAAGTAAGAGGAACTTCCGATGACGAGATCCTTCCTAGTGCCATCAGTACAGGTAGCTTAAGAAATGGAGATGCGGGAAACTTAACTATTGATACTCCCCGATTATTTGTTCTTGATGGAGGAGTGGTTAACACCTCTACTTTAGAAGCAGGTAAAGGAGGAAATCTCACGATTCAAAATGCTCGCTTAGTAGAAGTCAGTGGAGCCTCAAAAAATGGGCGAATTGCCAGTACTATATCCACAGACACCACTGGTAGAGATCCAGCAGGTAATTTAACGATTAACACCGATAGATTAGTGGTGCGGGATGGTGGCATAGTTTCTGCTTCGACTTTGGGCAAGGGTGAGGGAGGAGATTTAATCGTTAATGCTCCTGTTATAGAGCTAAGAGGCAGTGGCAGTAATGGTTTTGCTAGTGGTTTATATGCTCAAGCTTTTGCTGGGGGCAATGGAGGAGAGTTGATAGTCAATACACAAGGCTTGACTATCCAGGATTCAGCTAGAATAACTGTTTCTGCTAGCCAAACACCAAATATTCAGACTGACCAAATTTTAAGATTATTAAATGCTTTTCCTGGTATCTCTTCTCCTACCATACCTAATCAAGTAACAGGAAACGCTGGTAATATTAGGGTCACAGCAGATTCTATCCTGCTCAATAATCAAGGAGCCATTATCGCCCAAACTGAATCCAGCGAAGGGGGCAATATAGATTTATTTGTTAGTTGTTTACTCCTGCTGCGCAACAACAGCCAAATATCCACCACCGCAGGTACGGCACAAGCTGGGGGTAACGGAGGCAATATTACTATCGATGCTCCCAAGGGTTTTATTATTGCTTTCCCCGGTGAAGATAGTGATATTACCGCTAATGCCTTTGAGGGAAATGGAGGAAGAGTAAATATTAGTACCCAAGCTATCTTCGGATTAGAGTTTCGCGATCGCACAACCTCTTTGAGCGATATTACTGCCAGTTCCGAGCAAGGTTTGGCTGGTGAGGTTAACATTAACCTTACCGTTGAAACCGAACCAGAGCAAGGGTTAACTAGCCAACCGAATGAGCCGGTAGAGGTGGAGTTAATTGAAGGTTGTCAAATAGGTAGGGGAAGAGAATCAGCTCAATATTCCTATATCGGAGAGGGTGGTTCAGGAGAGACTGCCGATACTCCTGTTAGTCCCTGGCTCCCTCTTCCTAATTCAGAACCAGATTCTGAGTCAGCAGCTTCAGGAGAGACTGGTAATCTTGTTAGGTGTTAGGCAATGGTGATAAGTTAAAGGGTCGCGTATTTTGTCAACTCCCATATATAGCGGAAAAGACACTAACAAAAAGCTATATAGGGCTTGGGAGAATAAGTAACAAGTAACAAGTAACAAGTAATAAGTAAGAATGAATGCAGCATTTATCCGCTGTTTTGGGCATCTGCATCCCCCAAGGTTACCCGGGTTGATGCCAGGTTTTTGAGCTAAGAGATGC
>JAAHHL010000551.1 GCA_010672185.1 Caldora sp. SIO3E6
CCAAAGTGGTAATGGGGTACAGCAATTGGCCTGGGTGGTGGCCTTGGGCGATCGCTAAAGAAGAAGGCTTGTTTGCAGAAAATGGAGCCAATGTCGAACTCAAGTGGTTTGACGGCTATTTGGAATCGATGCAAGCTTTAGCTGCTGGACAATTAGATGCCAATTGCCAAACCTTAAACGATACTATCTCCTTTGCGGCTGATGCGATTAATGGAGAGGTAGCTGTTCTAGTTAATGATAATTCTGCTGGTAACGACAAAATTATTGTAGCAGAAGACATCAATAGCTTGGAAGACCTCAAAGGAAAAAAAGTAGCAGTGGAAGAGGGAGTTGTGGATGACTTCCTACTAACCCTAGCATTGGAAGAAAAGGGCATATCTAGGGACGAAATTGAAATTGAGAATCTGGAAACAGGAGCTGCCGCCGCCGCCTTTGCTTCTGGAAAAGTTGATGCTGTTGGTGCTTTTCCTCCCCACTGGCTAACTGCTCTCAAACGGGAGGGTAGTAAGGAGCTTATTAGTTCCCAGGATTTCCCTGGGGCAATTCCGGACTTACTGGTGGTTACTCAAAAGTTAATTGATGAACAGCCAGAGCAAGTACAAGCTCTAGTTAATACTTGGTTTGCCACCCTAGATTTTATCGAAAAGAATCCAGATAAGGCAGATAAAATTATGGCCAAACGAGCTGATGTGAGTGTGGAAGAGTTTCAGCAATTCAAGGAAGGAACCAAAATTTTTACTATTGAAGAAAACCTAGAAGCATTCAGTTCTGGTAACAGTATGAAGTATATGCCCTTCGCTGCCAAAAAAATGACCAAGTTTATGCTGGATGTAGGCTTTATTGAGAAAGCACCTGATTTGGACAAGGTACTTGATGACCAATTTGTTAAAGCTTATGCTGAATCCCAAGGTAGTTAGGGCTTGCTGTATAAGTGTAGAAGCCATACCCAACAAAGGTTTAAATCATTTTGAAGCCAAATAAGTGCAAGGTTTTTGTATTAATGGGCTCAAGAAACCCCTTTGTCGCCTACCACTACAACTGAACATGATACTGAAATGTTGTAGTAAATTTATCTGTAGAATTGTAAATTCGTGATGAATCATTCTGCCGATAGTTCCCCACTCATTAATGCTGAAATATCTAGAAAAAGCTTACCTCCCACCGTCTTCTGGCGTCTAGCTGAAGATATTCCCCAGTCCCTCAGCTGGAGTTTGATTGCTCTCTCGTTTGCCCTTCCTTACCTTGGTTGGTGGTTGCTTTCCAACTTTGCTGGAATAGAGGCAGTTTTTCTACCTTCCCCAAATCAAGTAGGGGAAGCTTTTGTCCGTCTTTGGGAAAAGGGTTTTCTTGCCCAAGATACGGTTGCTAGTTTCCTTAGAGTCACTGGTGGCTTTGTCTTAGCCGCAGTGGTTTCAGTACCTTTAGGGATTTCGATGGGGGCATTTGCTAGTATCCGCGCCCTCACAGAACCCATTATCGGGCTTGTGCGCTACATGCCCGCTCCTGCTTTTATTCCTCTGTTGATTCTCTATCTCGGCATTAACGAGGAACCGAAAATTATCCTGATTTTCCTGGGCACTGTCTTCTACAATACTTTGATGATTATGGATGCAGTGAAGTTTGTGCCCAAGGATTTAATTGAAACTACTTATACTTTGGGGGGAGACCGCAGGCAGATTCTCTTGCAGGTGATTACTCCTTATATCTTTCCTAATATTATTGATACTTTTCGCATCAATATTGCCACATCCTGGAATTTAGTAATTGTGTCGGAACTTGTGGCAGCAGAACAAGGTTTGGGTAAACGTATTTTACTGGCTCAGAAATTCTTGAAAACTGATGAGATTTTTGCCTGTTTAATTGTCCTAGGAGTTATCGGTTTTGCTCTTGATTTATGGTTTCGTTGGTTTTTAAAGATTAGCTGTGATTGGGCGTTTGATTAAGTAATAAGCGCCTGACGGCGAATTCAAAATTCAAAATTCAAAATTTGCCGGACTCCGTCCCGCTGCGCTAACGCTTTGCTCACCATGCTACGCAAACAAAATTCTTGCATTGATTAATCGCCGAAAAAGAAGTAATAAGTAATGCATTTAGAAGTTTCTAATCTTTATAAAGAATTCTCAACCAAGCAAGGCTCTTTACTTGCTCTCAAAAATATTAACTTATATGTAGACCCAGGAGAGTTGGTTTGTGTAGTCGGAACTTCCGGTTCTGGTAAATCAACTATGCTGAGGCTGATTGCAGGACTGGATATGCCAACAGCAGGGAAAATTAAAGTTGATGGTGTGCCAATTACCGGACCAGGTTCTGATCGAGGCATGGTCTTCCAGAAATACACTCTGTATCCTTGGATGAAGGTAGCAGAAAATGTTGAGTTTGGTCTCAAGCTTCAAGGAGTAGCAAAGTCGAAACGTAGAGAAATTGCTTCCTATTATTTAGAAGTGGTAGGGTTAGCCGAGTTTGCTAAGTCCTATCCTAAAGCACTCTCAGGAGGTATGAAACAACGGGTAGCGATCGCACGAGCACTTGCCTGCCAACCTAAAATCTTGTTGATGGATGAGCCTTTTGGTGCTTTGGATGTGCAAACGAAGGAGACGATGCAGCAATTCCTACTCCAGATTTGGCAGCGTACCGGTATCACGATTTTGATGATTACTCACGATGTTGAGGAGGCAGTATTTCTTTCCCAACGGATTTATGTTCTAACGGCACGACCTGGTACCATTGAGCGAGAACTACAGATTGAATTACCGAGCAGTGAGTTCGCGGATCCCTCTAACCTGCGCAACTATAAAATTAAGCGTCAACCTCAATTTCAAGATTATGTAGGGGAAATTAAGGACTTGCTTAGGTTGTTAAGTGGTTAATATGTAGAGTATAGCTCTATACATTAGTGTAGGAAGCCAGATTTATAGGGAGCATCTTGCCCCAATTCCCAATTCCCAATTTCCATTTAGGAGTAATTAATGAGCGTTGTTGCAGCTAGGAAATACCCCGATAAGTTAGTTTTTGCATCGGATAGCATCCGTGTTTCGGGATACCTCAAGGAAACTCACCGGATTACTGGGGATGAGCGAGGAAAGTTATTCGAGGTGAATAACATGATTATCGGCAGTGTAGGATATATCATGGAGCTGAGCTTCATGCAAATATTTGCCCGCAACCACAGTCCGGCGTCTCCAACAGTGGAAGCGGTTCTAGACTTTATGGTGGAGTTTTACAGTTGGGCAAAAGGAAAAGATGATTCCTTTGGTCGTAAGAATGAGTATTTACTCGGAATCGAGGATGAAATTTTTCGTGTGTGTGATAGCTACCTAGTAGAGAAAATTAATGAGTTTGGTGCTATTGGTGCAGGAGAACATTTTGCTCTAACAGCAATGTACTTGGATAAAAGTCCTCAGGAAGCGATTGAAATTGCCAACAAGCTTTGTGTCTACTGCTCTGATCCTATCAATGTCATCACCAAGGAAATTGTTTAGGTAAGGCTGTCGCGTTTGACCTCTTCTTTTTTGAAAGAACTACAAAGAGGGTGAGCGAAAAAAGGGTTGGGGGAACAATCAATAAGCAGACGCGGGGACGCGGGGACGCGGAGACGCGGAGAATTGAAATCCCAACCAAAATTTCGTTCACCCCTACAAAGACACAAAGTTCACCAAGGGAAAGAAGAGAGTCAGTCTAACATATCGCAATTTTAGTTTTCATTATCTCATGGGCGATCTGTCGGCATTTTCCGGGTTAACGCAACTAATCGCCTGGTTATCGAATATTTGTCCATCATTAACCCAACAAAACCCGCCCAATCGATAACCTAACGCCTATTTATCGTGAATGAATCCAGGGGTAATGTTTGGTTATGAGGAGATAACCGCAGGGTGGGTATGAAAAGGAATATTCGGGTAACCTGGGTAAGGTTATCACCCTAATGCTTACCATACTGAGGGCGAAGCATTCGGATACTACGATCCAGATGATATGGGAGAAATTATCCCCCGAATGCTTTGCCCCTACGCACCATGCTACGCAAACGCCCCTACGTCGGATTTTGGAATTCGTTGTCAATTAATTTTTTGTAGGGGCGGGTTTAGGGTCACCGTTAACCCACATTCACGATAACCTGGATACAAAACCCGCCCAATCGATAACCTAACGCTATTCATTGTGAATTTATCCAGAGGTAATGTTAGGTTATGAGGGGATAACCGCAGGGAGTGAATCTGTTGCTCTGATGGGTGAGTTCAATGGGGTAGATTTGGGTGATTCTGATGCGTCTAGGGATTCTTCCGTAGAATCAGTTGTTCTTAGGTTGGAATCGTCAGAGATTCAGCTTTTGTTTTACCTGACTGCTCAGCAATATCAGGCGGTGGCTTTTCAGCAATATCAGGCGGGGCAATATCAAGAAGCACTGGCTAGTTATGACCAAGCAATCAAACTCCAACCTGACTACCACCAAGTTTGGTACAGCCGGGGCGCTTTGCTGTGTGATTTTTTACGACAATATCAAGAGGCATTGGCTAGTTTTGACCAAGCAATCAAACTCCAACCTGACCACTACAATGCCTGGAACAGCCGGGGTATAGTGCTGGGGAAATTAGGGCAATATCAAGAAGCTTTAGCTAGTCTGGACAAAGCAATCAAACTCCAACCTGACGACTACAATGCCTGGGGCATCCGGGGTGCTGTGCTGAGTGATTTAGGGCAATATCAAGAAGCTTTAGCTAGTCTGGACAAAGCAATCAAACTCCAACCTGACGACTACAATGCCTGGGGTAACCGGGGTTCTGTGCTGGAGAGATTAGGGCAATATCAAGAGGCACTGGCTAGTGTTGACCAAGCTATCAAACTCCAACCTGACGACTACCAAGCCTGGAACAACCGGGGCATTGTGCTGAGTGATTTAGGGCAATATCAGGAGGCACTGGCTAGTTATGACCAAGCTATCAAACTCCAACCTGACTTCTACCTAGCCTGGGCAAATCGGGGCATTGTGCTGAGGGATTTAGGGCAATATCAAGAAGCTTTAGCTAGTCTGGACAAAGCAATCAAACTCCAACCTGACCACTACATAGCCTGGGCAAATCGGGGCATTGTGCTGAGGGATTTAGGGCAATATCAAGAGGCACTGGCTAGTGTTGACCAAGCAATTAAACTCCAACCTGACTCACACCAAGCCTGGAACCAAAGGGGCGCTCTGCTGAGTGATGATTTCAGACAATATCAAGAGGCACTGGCTAGTTTAGACCAAGCCCTCAAACTCCAACCTGATGACTACCAAGCCTGGAAAAACCGGGGCATTACGGCAGGAAAAATATTCAATTATGATCCTTTTGTGCAACACCTGTTTGTCTCCCACTTTCGCTTAGAAGTCAGCAATGCTCCTCAAGAATTAATTCCTAGCCTCGAAGCCAATGATTGGGAACAACATCTTACCCAGTTCCAAGCCTCCCTCCGTACTTCTACAA
>JAAHHL010000552.1 GCA_010672185.1 Caldora sp. SIO3E6
GAATCCCCACGCGAGATAATTGTGAGTGAGTTTATTTGGGTGATGAAAGCATTGAAGCTACTTTATCATGGTGTTATTTTCCTTCACGGCCCTTATGGGTGGAGGATGAAGTATGGCAGGCGGTGGCAATCTTGTACTTACTCTGATTTCATTGCATTCCATAAATTGATGAAGAGGCTTGAGGAAGCTGGTGGTGTAGAGCACTTTATTGTGGTGTCACCACCCCGTGTGAGGGGAGTAATTCGGTATCTGTGAGACCATTGTCTTAGTTGGAGCTGCTCTAGTTCCCAAACCAGAGAAAACACCAGATATGGAGTAGTGCCAGCTGGCAATCGCCGTAATCGACACACTAAATATTTGGGGAGGGTCTATTCAGAGGAGGCTAGCCCAGCCTTGATTTTTTTTGAGGTTTGCGGTGGGAGGGCCTCGACGATCACATTGACCTTGTGACTCAGCTCTTTTACCGCTTGCCATAGTAAGGCAGTCATTTGCCTATCTTCCAGCGTGAGAGTCGTTTCCCCAGACGGGGAAGCCGGGTCTTTTGGGACTTCTTCGACTACTTCATCGAATATTACATCGACTTCCTTGGCGTTGTACCCAAAATCGTAATCGTCAGTCCCTTTCCAGCGGAAGCGGTATATAACGATGTCATTTATTTTTGGCAATATCCCTTTTATCGGGACCATACCCTCTTTGAGATCGGGGTCGGAGAGCGTGTTTACGGCTTTACAGTACAGAGTGCCCCATGTCTCCCCCACTAGCGTTCTGAAGTACCAAGTCCAAAAGTTTGTTCCATTGCCAAGCGTATTGCAATATGCCCCTTGGAATGCCTCATGAGTGCTAGTCCCGATAAGATTGAACATCAAAGTCCACTCTTCACCAAAACTGTTTCCCTTTTGGGTAAAGCTGATCCCTTGCCACTTTCCTGGTCTTTGTTTTATCCGGAGACTACCGTAAGTTCCGGCTGGTTCAATGAGAACTGCCCCATCGAGTTGATCATCAAGTCCCTGAACATCTGATGTGTTGTGTTGGTGCGGGTCTGAAGCATAGTCACCCGCTGCTTGATACTCTGTGTGCTCGTGTGGGTCAGCCGCGTAGTCACCTTTTGGTTGGTACTCTGCCAGAACACTTCCTAAACCCCCAAGCTCACTTACATCTGGGAGATGTTTTGCCGGTACGTACCCATCTTCGTCTAAGGGGGCGATGCCTTTAGGTTGACCGATGAGTGCCAGCGCAGTGGCATTATCAGCCTCGTCAAACGTCTCAGCTGCTTCCGTGACATAGCCAAAGATGGTGATGTGGTCTCTGGTATTTTTCTCGGTCTTATTGAAGTTACTTGGCATGACTACAGTCATACCTAACTTGTTACCTGGAGCAAGTTTGATACTCTCCAAGCCAAAGGTCTTACCGATTAAATCAAGGGGACAGCTGGTGGTTCGCAGCTTTAACTCATTGTCCAGCTGGTATCTAATTCCGTCGATGTCTTCAACCCAGAAGACCAGAGTATTTTCATGGTCTAGTTTTGATATCAGTATTAATTGTTCCACCAACGCGGAATAAAAAATACCAGGAGTGATGGTATTTGGGTCTATCACACCTGGCTGATATAGTACTTGCTCTGCTTTTGACCGTTTATCAAAGTGCGCAAGTATGGACACGTTCCTGGAAAATCTGGCCATTTTGATATTTTTAACTAACTATCAGGTAGCGGTAGGATCTACTAAGTTTTCCAAAAAACTATTTGGGTTTACGTCAACTCTTACAATGTATTCGTACATGGGCTTCTCTGGAGTCCCGACAATATCCTTTGACGCAAATTTAATTGAATCTTCGTCATTCATCAATTTTTCGTCATTGATGGATTGGGTCAGTTTGACAAGAGCATCCAGTAACTTGGTTATTGGCTCAACGACACTGGAATCAAAACCCAGCTCTTCTCCTGTGATTTGGGTAAGGTTGAGTTTAAATTGGTTGTCTCCGACGAACTCCACCGAGTCGGGAGGGAGCTTTTCCAGTAAGTCAGTAAAGGTGAGTTGCATTTTTAGTCACATACCTCAGGACAATTTTGGGCTAATTTCTGCCAGGTCTATTTTAATCGACTCCAGCAGTTCCATTTCTTGGCTGGGTAGATATTCTCCTTTGTACTCCCAGATATCTAGATTGATGGAATCTATCCAGTGCTTCCCCTGGAACCAAAGTCGATACTCTGGTACCAGCTGGCTCATGCGGAAAAGTTTGATCTGATTCAGGTAGACTGCCTGCCAGATTATGTCGGCGTAATGTCCAGGAGTGCCAGTGTCTGGGAAAATTCGCTGGTCGCTTATTTGCACGTTTTGTGCGTACTGAATTATGCTGCCAGCACGCTTCCAGTGTGCCTTAGCATCGAAGCTAACGGCTCCGATGAGTACCAGAGGTGCAGAGAGCAAGACAGGCAGCTCCAGCTCTATTTGCCTTTGCCCTGTTCCTTTGTTTCGACTTCCGGAGTAAACTAGTTCCCATTTCCCCAGACCCTGGATATTAGCTCTTACAGCATCCATAACCTAGGGATGTCGTAAGGATCAAAGCCTTGATCATTGAACATATCTAGCAACGAATCGTCGTCCATCTCGCCGTTTACCCACTGTTGGGTTGCGCTTGTTCGTTGAATTTCGTGGTCAACTTCTTGGACTATCTCGTCCATCTCCATATGAGGGTCTAGTAGCGTCGGGATAATTAGCTGACGACTAAGGGGAGCTTGCATTTGTCTTAACCACTAAAGATCGCTGGATAGTATTCGGGGTAGTACATTACGCTGCCGTGCGCGCCGTTTAACTTGCGCTTGATCTCGTTTGCCAGTGCGAGATAAGTAGCCCTTAAGTTGCTATCACCGGCGGCGCAGATCGGAGCAGTGTAAGAAGACTGGTCTCCGTCAGCTTTCCCTGAGTAGTCGATATAGACTCTCTTTGACCCTGCTGCCTTTCTTCGTTTCGGGGTGGTTGCTCCAATCTGAGCGATAACAACGCCTGGATGGAAATTGCGCGGTGGTGCTGGGTCTAGCGTGGGGTCTGCTAAGCCTAAGTCATTTTTCCCAAAAAAGGATACAGCTTTTACGCTGGCTGAAATAATGAACTTTGTCCCATCAGGGGCGATAGGCGATGTACTCAGATACAGAAAAGACTCAAGCGCCCTACTTTCAGGAGTCCCTTTTACGTCGGGTTCTGGGGGAATGTATTTCGCTCGATTCTCGGCGTACCTCAAATTCCGCTTCAACTGCGCTACGCTCTTACTTCGTCCCATATCAATTTATATCAAAACTGCACTAATTCCTTTGTATCGCAGCAGGAGCAGCACTTTTGGTACTTCCATCACTATAGTAGTGGAAGTAATTTTTCCTACTTTTCAAGTAATGAGTGGATTTCGACGGAGCCCCGTGAGATCCACTAAGTTTACGGTTCCGTATTCAAATATGCTTGCAGCCGCGTACCGGAAGCGAACTTTTCCTACTCGCCGATACTTTGCTCTTGTTCTGGTCTCTCCCAAGATTTTTCGGGTTTTTGGTGTTGTGGGGAAGCGCGTGGCTTCGTCATCGACTTCTGATAGCGTCAGATATTGCCAATCGGGTTCATGTCCTTGAATTTTGTGTACATCCTTAATCAGCCGCTTAGCTTCAGCTGTATTCAAGGCTAATACACGAAAATCGTAACCTTGAGCCTTGCGTTTGTAATAGTAATATTTTTTCCCTTTGTGCCATTTGTAAGACCCAGTGCCAAAGATATCTTTAATTTTTTGAGCAATTGCTCTTAGTTTTGTAATGGTTATAGTTTCAGAAGTTTCGTTGACAAGTCGGAATGTTATGTCACCTTTTAGGTAACTTTCCCCTTTGGCAACGTCCAATGAAGCTTGAGAAAAGTATAATTTAATTATTGGTGCATACTCAAAGCTGATGTTATCTGGAGTTGTGCCAAATATAGTTATTTCGCTTGCTGCTGGATAAATTTGCTGAGTGTCTTTAAATGCTTCTATTCTTAGTAAGGTATCTAGTGCTGAATCACTTTCACGGTGAGTGCAAGCGATTCTAGCATCACTTCTGGGGCCACTTAATGTAGGCTCCCAGTTTTCATCGCCAACGTCACGAAACCATTCTCGAACACGCTTATTTCGTGTTTTTCGGAAAAAGTCTTGAAGGTGCTCTGTATGAGAAAAGTTACTAGGTAGAGCCATCTTCTTCTCCCTCTGCTAGTGATGCTGTTGTTAATTCTGGTGAGGCTTTGCTGTTTGCGATCGCTTGATTCCGCTCATCAGTGATGGGTTTGTTTGCGGGTTCTGGGTCTGGTTCCAGTGCTTCAATATCTTCTTTGAATTTCTTCCGCTGCTCGTTGAGTTCATTGACCTCAGTGGCGATGTTGGTAACTTCCCCCAACACACTTCCGAGCGCACCAGCAGCATCATCTAGATTCTGTAGTCTGTTCATGATGGCGGATTGCCCATTGACCTGCTCAGACATATTGGGGAAGGCATTTTCTGAAATAACTCGGTATTTCTTGAGTGCATTACCAACTACACCAATCCGCTCTGCTGACATTTCCGTTATTGCGCCAACGGAGTCCATGATTCCTCTGACGCTATAAATGATGTTGGCTCCAGTGGTTAGTGCGGTGTTGGCTAAGTTCCACTTCTCAACCAATCCCTGCCAAACTGATTTTCCAAGAATACCCTCCAAGAATGAGGTTACTGATTGCCCGATAATCTCATTTACATCATGAGGAGAACCGTCCTCATCTTTTAACCCGATTAACGACAGCCCCGTGCTAGCAATATCCCCTAAAGTTGATAACAAATTCTTGCTCAGCATCGCCGCATTATGTAGTGTCACTATCAGTGTCAGAGCGTTGACTAGTTCAGGCAACTTAAGTCGCTTTGATAGTTTTTTGAAGCGGTCTTTGACATCACCGAATCCATCGCTAATCTTTTTCCCATTATTATTGATTTTCCCTCCATTGTTATTGACTGTTGATTCAATTCTGTTTAATTGCTGTCTCATTGCTGCGTCTGGCACAAGATCCTTTCCATCCTTTCCATTAATTCCGTTAACTCCAGGCAAACCACGTAGGCCAGGGAATCCATTCCTTCCTGGCAGTCCATTTTTTCCAGGCGCTCCCGGTGTTCCTGGAATTCCTTGTAGTCCTCTCAGCCCCCGTGCCCCTCGTTTTCCGTTGATGCCATTAGTGCCGTTGCGGCCATTGATGCCAGGTAGTCCGGGCAATCCGGGCAGTCCATGTCTACCATCAACCCCGTCGCGACCATTAAGTCCAGGTCTACCATCAACCCCATTACGACCATTAAGTCCAGGTCTACCGTCAACGCCTTTTTCCACTGCATCAATCCTACTACCAAGCACTTTAACAAACGCCAATGTTGCTGCAACGGAAAGTAGTGTTCCCAGTATTGGGAGCAGTTTAGA
>JAAHHL010000553.1 GCA_010672185.1 Caldora sp. SIO3E6
TACTTGTGTTCCACCCAACCTACAAATGTAGAATAGACGTAGTGCGAGCATCTTGCTCGCTTTTTATATACCTAAGCGCGAGCGAGACGTTTGTGCTACGCACACGCTACGCGAACGCACTACCGAAAATCTAAACTACATTTTTAGGTGTGACGCCAGTAGCTTGGGGTTCCGGTTCCCCTGCCAATACTGCTCGGATAAGCTCGAATCCCTCTCCCTCAGCTTTCTTACCTCCCACACCTCCCACACTCCCCACACTTCCCACACTCTCTTGGGAGGTGGGTTAGTAATCTGGGAAACTTATCCGAAATCCTTCCCTAAAGCCTTGTAGATATTTCTAGTATCCTTGAATTCTTGGATATAACAGTAAATAAGTCGTCAAGGTTAGCCTGCAATCTGGAAATCTCAGAAGCCCGACTTCTCGAAGAAGTCGGGCTTCTCTGCCAGTGCCGAATTCTACCCCGCTGCCATGCCCAAAACTCACCGCAAGCTGCGCCAATTCTCCCCCTTTTTTCTATTTCCGTTTACTCTTTTCCTTATCCTCTTCCTCTCCTTCCCTTGGGTAAGTGCCCAAGAAACCCCCAAACCGCAATCTTGGCAGATTGACGGTATTGTTGCTGCCCTTGATGATGGGCATTATAAGGTAAAGGACTATGCTTTAGAGCAATTGGCTGAATATGAGTGGCAAGACTTGAAAGCGGTGGTTAAGAAACCGGAGGCTCTTGCGAAAAAAGTGGCAGGCATCCTCAAAAATGAAAAGGTGGACTCAGGTGTTCGTGGCAGTGCAGCAGTAGCCTTGAGTAAATTTGGGGAAGCAGCTAAGTCCCACATTCCAGAAATCCTCAACTTCCTCAAAAATGAACAAGTGGACTCATCGATTCGTCGCAGAGCAGCAGAAGCCTTGGGTAACTTCGGGGAGGCAGCTGAGTCCCACATTCCTGATATCATCAACTTCCTCAAAAATGAACAGGTGGACTCATCGGTTCGTCGCAGAGCAGCAGAAGCCTTGGGTAACTTCGGGGAGGCAGCTAAGTCCCACATTCCAGACATCCTCAACATACTCAAAAATGAACAGGTGGACTCAGATGTTCGTGAAAGTGCAGCATATGCATTGAGCAACTTCGGGGAGGCAGCTGAGTCCCACATTCCAGACATCCTCAATTTCCTCAAAAATGAACAGGTGGACTCAGATGTTCGTGAAAGTGCAGCATATGCATTGAGCAATTTCGGGGAGGCAGCTGAGTCCCACATTCCAGAAATTCTCAATTTCCTCAAAAATGAACAGGTGGACTCAGATGTTCGTGAAAGTGCAGCATATGCATTGAGCAACTTCGGGGAGGCAGCTGAGTCCCACATTCCAGACATCCTCAATTTCCTCAAAAATGAACATGTAGACTCATCGATTCGTAAAAGTGCAGTATATGCATTGAGCAACTTCAGAGAGACAGCTAAGTCCCACATTCCAGAAATCCTCAACTTTTTCAAAAATGAACAGGTGGACTTAGATTTTCGTAGAGATGCAGCATATGCATTGAGCAACTTCGGGGAGGCAGCTGAGTCCCACATTCCAGAAATCCTCAACTTCCTCAAAAATGAACAGGTGGACTCATCGATTCGTAAAAGTGCAGCGGAAGCTTTGGGTAACTTCAGAGAGACAGCTAAGTCCCACATTCCAGAAATCCTCAACTTCCTCAAAAATGAACAGGTGGACTCATCGATTCGTAAAAGTGCAGCAAAAGCCTTGGGTAACTTTGGGGAGGCAGCTAAGTCCCACATTCCAGAAATCCTCAACTTCCTCAAAAATGAACAGGTGAACTCATCGATTCGTGGCAGTGCAGCGGAAGCTTTGTGTAACTTGGGGGAAGCAGCTCAACCCTATATTCCAGAAATCCTCAACTTCCTCAAAGAACAACATGTGGACTCATATGTTCGTAGAGATGCAGCAGAAGTCTTAGGTAAGATCAGAAAACTGGAGCTAAACGAGGTTGTTGTTGTTCTAGATCGAGTATACGAGCCCAATCAACGAAACATCGACTTTGAACAATGGCGATTTTTAACCTATTTCCTAAGTGGCGGTACGGATGAAGTCAAAACCCTGCTCCAATGGTTAGGCAATCCTCCACAGGAAGCAATTGCCGCTCAATCCAAACTCAAATACAAAGAAGCCAAGAAAACCCTAGAAGTCTTTCGCGATGCCTGGATAGGAACTCAAGGATTGCAACGATTACAGATGGACTTAGCTAACCAAATAGCCAAGGTTACCAGCCAAGTCCCTTGGAAATCCCAAGACATCACCTTACTGCAAACTCACTATAACAATCTCAAACAAGACGGATACCACCAAGCGGATACAGTAAAATCAGCCATTAACAAACTGGAATTTTGGCAATGGTTACTCAAAGCCCGCAACACCATCCTGATCCATATTACCTTTTGGCTAGCCCTAATCTTCGCCTATCCCAAATTCCCCCAAGTCCAAGCCATCTTTTTCTGGAACCCTTGGGTAAGGAAAATTCTCGGTGTCGGCTACGTCGGCTTTCTCCTCACCTGGATTCCCTACCTGCGCCGCAAACTGTTTGAACCCTTTAAACCTTCCCTACAAGCTGATGCCGGATTAGATACTTTCCAACACCTCGCCTACTTCCCCCAATCTCAGGTAAAAGTTCCCGGTTCCAAAGATATCAAACCGATTACCGCAGCACTCCCCAGTATCCAAGGGCAAATTGTTTTAGAAGGAGATTCCGGCTGGGGCAAATCCATGTTTCTGCGCCATCTTGTTGCCAACTCCCAGCAAATTATAGTCTACCTTCCCGCCCAAAAGTGCAACCAAGGGGTAATTGAAGCAATTCAAGCTAAACTGCATGGACAGGCTCAAGATGCAGCATTTCTGAAAAACCTGATCTATAGTGGAGCGATCGATATCTGCATCGATGGACTTAATGAAATTACCGCCGATACCCGTGCCAAAATCACCCATTTTGTGGAGCGCTATTTCCGGGGTAATATCATTATGACCACCCAACCCTTGGAATGGACACCCCCTTCAACGGCAAAAACCTACTACTTACAACCCCTCGAACCCCACCAAATCCAGGAATTTTTAATTTCCCGTCAACCGAGATTTCCTGAGGATGCCAAAGTCCAAGGTAGGGATTATGAAGATGCTTGTACCGCTTATCTCAACAACACCCTCAATTTTCAACAACCAGCAGAAGTATCCCAAAGTTGCCCAAACAATAGTAGTGGGAGCATCTTGCTCGCTTTAGGTAATACCAGGGAGCCAGATGCTCCTACTACAAATTTACAACATGTTCCCCAACAACCAAAGGAAGAGTTAGAGGCAGCAAAACGCATCCTTTCCAACCCGATGGATTTAACCCTCATTTCCCTAATGCTCTCCCAAGGCAAAACCCCGGATTTATTTCACCTGCAAGAACAACAATACCATCAGATGGCGGAGGAATTCCTGAAAGAATGGCGCTACGAATTCCCCTTGAAAAAGTTCTCCCAAGCCGTCTACCAGATGCGCCTCAATGATGAAAAAGCTCTCCCAGCAGCAGATTTTTACCAAGAGTTACTGTCTCTAGAAGACGAGAAATACAAAATGGCAGTGAGCCGTCAGTGGACAGATAGGGAAGGGAAAAGTAAGAAAGAATGGTACTTCCGCCACGACAAAATTATGGACTTCTTCCTAGTACAAAACTTCCTCGGCAACAGTGAGGAAGCAGAAGCTAGGTTAATTGACCATATGAATGACCCACGATTTCGGGGAGTATACTTCCTACTAGCTACCTTACTACCATTAACTGCCGCTCAAGAATTGCGGGAACAATTGATTCAATATGCCGCTGATACCAAAGACCATACCGTTAGCGATACCTTTGTGCAAATTTTGCGATCGAGGAAAGTAGAAAGCGCATGACGGTGTGAGGTTATACCAAATCCGGTATCGATATACCCGCTATGCCCACATTGTAGAAACGTTTCATGAAACGTCCCTACAGGGATTTCACGGTTTGCTCAAAATGGCTCTATTGTAACCAGATTTGGTATTACAATAACTAATTGTGATATTTATTGATTATCTTATATTAATGATGAATAATACAACTGGCTCCTATCCATTCGATACGTTACGTAAAGAACAAAGGCATCAGGAACTGAATAGATTAGAGCGTAAAGCCGCTTTTTTTAGCGAACTAGAAAAAGAAAAATGGGTGCAGGCAGGATTAAAGTCAGGCATGAAGGCATTAGACCTCGGTTGTGGTGCCGGTTTTACTAGCTGCGAAATTGCTAAAATTACTTACCCCGGCACTGTTATCGGAGTTGATTTTAGCGAAGCTATGCTGGAAAAGGCAATGGAGGTGAAAAAGAGCAAAGGAATTACTAATTTGAACCTTGAGCTAGTCAATGTTTACCAATTAAATTTTCCCGATAATTATTTTGACTTTATCCATGCACGATTTTTCTTCCAGCATCTTACTAACCCCATTGTCGCTATCAACAATATCTATAGAGTTCTCAAACCGGGAGGTATTTTTTGTGTTTTTGATGTAGATAATGATTGGTTTACTATCTATCCTAAACCAGAGTCTTTGACTAAATTGGCTCAAAAGATCAGCGCTATTCAACAAGCTCAAGGAGGGGATGGTTATGTGGGACGCAAGCTCTGGAGTTATTTTAAGAAAGCTGGTTTTAGCAAAATAGAGACTCAAGTGGAGGTAATAACTAGCGATAAATTTGGCCTCAAAACCATATTGAATCTTTTGTCCTTTGGAAGTCCTTATTACTCCCAGTATCAAGATTTAGCAATTTTTGCCGAACGAGCCAAAAAGGATACTTATTCCCTTATAGATGTAGCCGATGCTTGGGCTGGATTTGGCATATTTATGGTTACTGGTTGTAAACCCAATGCAGTTTTAATACCAAATCCGGTTAAAATAGAGCCGTTTTGAGTAAACCGTGAAATCCCTGTAGGGACGTTTCATGAAACGTCTCTACAATGTGGGCATAGCGGGTATATCGATACCGGATTTGGTATCATATCATGTCCGCCTAATCGCTTACGATAAAAAACTTCTCCGCGTCTCCGCGTCCCCGCGTCTGTTGCGTCAGCCTTAATGATAAATATTCAACCGGACATGATATCAGCCTTGATTTGCCTTCAGTTCTTTCTCTCGCATTTCCATCAACTCCGGCACAGTTACAAACCTGTAACCCTGCTTTCTGAGTTGACTAATCATTTCTGGTAGAGCATACACCGTACCCATGCGATTACCACCACCATCATGCATTAGTACAATTCCTCCTGGAGATGATTGGTTAAGCACATTCCTGAGCAACGTTGCTGAGGAAACAGCATAATCCCTAGAATCCGCTGACCACATAACGTTCACATAATTTTTGCTGTGGGCGTATGCCACCAACCCATTTTTGAGGT
>JAAHHL010000554.1 GCA_010672185.1 Caldora sp. SIO3E6
TGGCAGGAGGCAGGAGGCAGGAGGCAGGAGGCAGGAGGCAGGAGGCAGGAGGCAGGAGGCAGTCCCGATGAAAAAAATTTTTCACCACCATGCATGAAAATCCCTCTCTCCGCGTCCCCGCGTCCCCGTGTCCCCGCGTCCCCGTGTCCCCGCGTCCCCGTGTCCCCGCGTTCCCGCGTCTCCGTGTCCCCGTGTCCCCGCGTCTCCGCGTCTCCGTGTTGAAGATGTTTAATCTGATGATTACCAAGGCTTTACCTTAACAGTTTAAGATTAGAACTATTAACCAAAATCAGTTTTGGCAAAGCCCTGAAAGAGTTGCAGATTATGCCCCAAGCTTCCAGAACAGTTCTAGAGATTGTTCACGAGGAACCAATCGAAGAACGCCGCTTACATTTTTATGCGAAAGGGGAAAAGATTCCTCTTGTTTCTCAAGGTGTTTGGCAAGTTTGCCAGGGTATAGTGCAATTGAGCACTTTTCACACCAGTGGTGAAGAGGTATGGCTCGGTTGGGCAGCGCCTTCAACTTTCTTTGGACAATGGTTTTCCTTGCTCCCGGCTTATCAAAGTATTGCTCTGTCTGATGTCTACCTCACTTGGTTTTCCCTCTCAGAAATCAATGCATCTCCCCATCTAGCTCAGACAGTTTTACAGCAGACGGTACGCCGGATGCGACAGACGGAAGCACTACTGGCAATATCCGGTCAACGCCGGGTAGAAGAACGCTTACGACAACTACTACTGTTGATGAAGCAGGAATTTGGTCAACCGGTGGCAGAAGATACTCGCCTGGGGGTACGTCTCACCCATCAGAACTTAGCCAATGCAATTAGTACTACCCGAGTGACCATTACCAGACTACTCAACAAGTTTAAACAAGAGGGTATAATTGCCTTCGATGCCGACCGTTACATCATCCTGAAGCACGATAGCTTCAACAATCTTAATAATTAGTGATTGATTTTTGTGATTACCACATTATCCTAGGAGAATGACAGCTTGACCAATGTCACTGATTAGATAAGTTGCATTCTACAGGAGTAGAGCCCTGTCTCTCAAAACTATTTCAATTCCATCGACAACGGGTGAGGAGCCTGCTGGGTTGATTGTGGTTTTACACACTTGGGGTGCCGATGCTCAAAGCTTAGAATCTTTAGTAGCAGCCTTAGATCTTCCCAATTACCAATTTCTCCTGCCCGACGCCCCCTTCCGTCACCCCCAAGTATGGGGTGGCAGAATGTGGTATGACTTGCAAAAAGAAGATTATTACGGAGTAGCAGAAAGCCAGGTTCAATTGACCAACTGGCTCCAATCTTTAAAAGCTACTACTGGCATTCCCCTCTCATCCACCATTTTGATGGGTTTTTCTCAGGGTGGAGCAATGGCTTTGGATGTAGGTTTACATTTAGAGCTAGCAGGTATCATTTCCCTGAGTGGCTATCTGCATCGGACACCGGAAAAGGTGGAACCTCCCTTGCCTTCTGTCCTAATTGTTCATGGTACCCAGGATACTGTTGTACCTTTGAGTGTCACTCAAGAATTACGGGATTATTTAATGAACCTGGGAGCGCCAATGCAGTACAAAGAGTTTGATATGGGTCATGAAGTGATACCGGAAGCTTTGGCTGTAATTAGGGACTTTATTTTGTTGAACACTTGAAATGGAGAATAGAACATGGAAAATTGATCAATCTATTTGTAGGATGATTTACCATAAATTCACGTAACAGTTCTTATTTTTTGCTCCATTGTCACGCCACTAGGGCAATAATATAAGTAGTGGCTGTCTGAGTAACGCAGCGCTTAAAAAGGATGCTAATCATAGGGAGGCGTGAGCTATGGTAACTTTGGCTATTCGAGAGCGTGATTTGTCTACTTTCACTGTAGAAGACGTTGCAGAGTTGGCTGTGCGTCTGGAGCAGGATGATTATACTAATGCCTTTGCAGGGTTAGACGATTGGCATCTGCTGCGTGCCCTGGCGTTTCAGCGCCCAGAGTTAGCAGAACCCTACCTCTATTTATTAGATTTAGAGGCTTATGATGAAGCTTAAGCTTTTGTTGTTTGTTATTTATTGTTAGTAACAAAATAAAAGCAAAGTCGCTTTGTGTTGCTTCGATGTGAATAAAGGTAAACGAGTTCTGATTGGTATAGGCGGCGGCATCGCCGCCTATAAAGTTTGTGAAGTTGTTTCGACTCTTTTTAAGGCTGGGGTACAGGTTAGGGTAATTCTCACTCCAGCAGCGGTTGAATTTATCACTCCCCTCACCTTAACCACCCTCTCCCGCCATCCAGCATATACAGATAAGGTTTTCTGGGAACCAATCCATCAACGCCCAGTACATATTGAACTGGGAGAATGGGCTCAATTATTGGTTATTGCTCCCCTGACTGCTAATACTTTGGGTAAGTTAGCTCATGGCTTAGCCGATAACTTACTTACAAATACCCTGTTAGCTTCTCGTTGTCCAGTCCTGCTAGCACCAGCCATGAATACTGATATGTGGGAAGCCCAATCAGTACAGAGGAACTGGCAGCAATTGTTGCAGGATTCCCGGTATCATACTGTAGGGCTAGGTTCAGGACTTTTGGCCTGTGACCGAGTTGGGGTGGGACGTATGGCAGAACCAGGGGAGATCCTGGCAGGGGTAAGATCTCTGTTGCACAGTGCAGGTAAACGAGACTTAGTTGGTAAGGAAGTATTAATTAGTACTGGCGGTACGAGAGAATATCTAGATCCGGTACGCTTTATTGGTAATCCTTCTACTGGCAAAATGGGACTAGCTTTAGCTCAAGCCGCTAAGTATCGGGGAGCAAAGGTAACCTTGGTACATGCACCAGCAACCTGGGAAGTACCCCTAGGTATTCGGACAATACCAGTAGTTAGTGCAGCTGAAATGCGAGAAGCGATGCTGTCCCATTTTTCAGATGCGGACTTGATTATCATGGCAGCAGCAGTGGCAGATGTAAAGCCAGCTGAGTATGCCCAAGAAAAATTACCTAAGCATTTACTCCCTTCTTCCCTCGCCCTAGAAGCAGTACCAGATATCTTGGTAGAGTTAGGCAAAAGAAAGCAACCTCATCAACGTTTAATTGGATTTGCTGCTCAAACAGGAGATATTCTAACACCAGCTTGGGAGAAGTTGAAGAGGAAGCAATTGGACGCGATCGCAGCTAATCCTATTGATCAACCAGGCAGTGGCTTTGGCAGTGATACCAATCAAGCAATTTTTCTCGATGCTCAAGGACGCCAGCAACAGATTCCACCTTGTACTAAGTTAGAAATGGCTCATTGTTTGTTGGATTTTGTAATTGATAATTGATAATTGGGAATTGGGAATTGGGAATTGGGGAATTGGGAATTATGTACCCTCGTAGGGGCGGGTTTAGGGTCACAGTTAACCCATATTGACGATAACCTTGGTACAAAACCCGCCCAATGGTCACCGTTAACCCCTATTTACAATAATCTTGATACAAAATATTCTTCCCAGTATCGGAGGGCGTAGCATTTGGATAGGTATACTTGGGTTGATGTTCTTCAATTATCGCCCAAATGCTACGCCCCTACATAGGGTTTGCTGAATAAGTAACAAGTAACAAGTAACAAGTAACAAGTAAGAAGGAATGCAGCATTGATCCTAGTTTTGGGAATCTGCATCCCCCAAGGTTACCCGGGTTGATGCCAGGTTTTTGAGCTAAGAGATGCAATTTCTTGGGATTTTTTTGGCTTGCTGCATGATTGAAAGCCTTCTCTGACATAACTTACACACTTATTCAGCAAACCCTACATATCTTAATTCTGCTACCTATCACCTACCAATGGTCACCGTTAACCCCTATTTATAATAATCTTGATACAAAATATCCTTCCCAGTGTCGAAGGGCGTAGCATTTGGATAGGTATACTTGGGTTAATGTACTTCAATTATCGCCCAAATGCTACGCCCCTACATATCTTAATCTTGATACAAAACCTGCCCAATGGTCACCGTTAACCCCTATTTGCTTATACGGAAAATATTATTTTGTAAACCCCAAACTAAGCCAGCAAAGGGGGTAGCAACGATAATTCCTAGGATAATATGAAAAGCGATCGCTGTAAAACTCGAACAGAGAAAATGAGGTGATTCGGAGGGAGATTGGCACAGAAGAGTTTTGGCGGATTCGTCGGCAACTTGAGAAGAAACACCACTGACAGCTAATCCGGTACTAACGAAGGTAATAAATACTTCTAAGCGTTGTTGACGGTTTTGGACTGCTTCTTCCCTAGCGCGATCGCTCTGGATTTGTTCGATTTCGACTGTACCACGAATGGTATCCACTGCTTGTTGAAAAGTGGCTTGGGTGGGGGTAAGATAGTTGAGTTCAGTTTGAATTTGCGCTAAATCGCGATCGCGGCTTTGTTGAAGAAAATCTCGCCAGGATTTAGGGATATTGCCCAGGATTGCTAGCTGGTTTAGGCAAGATTCGTAGTTAGTGGTGTTGGTAGTTAGGGCAGTGTGATGGGCTTGCAAGTCCCCTAAACATTGGTTGTAGTCTATAGTAGATTTTGGTAATTTTGTCAATTCCGATTTGAGGTTTTCCAGACGCAGGTAGTCCTGATCCGTTGCTATTAATTCAGACAGTTTATCGATATCTTGGTCTAATTGGCTGTAGAGGTGTCTCGCATCTCGATACCGCTGGGAAGCTTGGGATTTAATAAAGCGAATTTTATGGTAGCAGCAGAGTAAGTCTAGCAACCAATCATAGCCTTGAGTTGTTTCTTCAATAGTCTGGGCTTGTTGATAATTGAGAGTGATTAACAGCTGGTATGGTTGCTGGATATTTTGGCTATTCCGGGGATTGACTGCCTCAAAGGCAAATAGTAAGCTACCAAAGAAGTTATCTTGGTCTTGAAAAACTGGGTTGAAATCAGTGTCAGCTAATAAAGCGATCGCACATTTATGGGCAAGTTCTTGACATTCATCGATAGTAGCATCGACTTCACCATACAACCAGAGAGTTTGCCCTAAACTAGCTTCAATTTTTCTCGGTAGTAAGAATTGGGGCTGGAAAAGTTGCAGCTGAGGGATGCTAATTTCTTGATTGCTATCGGGATAGAGGGTGAGATCCGCTGCGTAGGTATCGTGGAGACGAAAAGCTTGTAGGTTACCGTGGATTTGGAAGCCTTCTTGAGTAGGGATGCTGCCTAAATCTAAGCTGTCGGTATGGGTAAGTTGGTAGGATGATTTTCTGGCTTCTTGGGCTGGATCGTACTTATTATTGTTATAGCAAACAAGGTGCGATCGCAAGTCTTTAAGTTGGTGGAAGGGGAGGGCAGTTTCCCCTAACTTAGCCAGATTTTCCCATAATAATGATGCATCCTTATCTACTTCATCTAGAGCATTGGTAAAGCTTTGGCAGAGGTGAAACCCATACAAGCTGAGGGTAAAGTTTTTCA
>JAAHHL010000555.1 GCA_010672185.1 Caldora sp. SIO3E6
TCCTGCCTCCTGCCTCCTGCCTTCTGCCTTCTGCCTCCTGCCTCCTGCCTCCTGCCTCCTGCCTCCTGCCTCCTGACTATTGCCTCCTGCCTTCTGCCTCCTGCCTCCTGCCTCCTGCCTTCAAAGCACTAGCAAACTTTCAGTACTGACAAAGCCTATTCTCAGGGAAAACTCATTGATCAACATTTTAATAACCTTTTAGATGAGGACATATAGCAGTAGGTTTTGTTCACTTGGTGAGCAATTAAAGTAGGTACACACAAATAATGCGAAGTCAGGAAACGTAAATATTTGTCAAACTCCTACCAATGGCCAATGTACAATTCAGTATCGTTAACACCCTTACTCAGTAAAGGATTCAAATGACCTATCTTGAAACAACAGCGGAATTTTATGCCGAAGTAGCTCAAACACCGGAAGTTGGTTTGTGTTGTGTTCAAAGTAGTCCCTTGCAGCTGCCAGAGTTGAAGATTCCCCTCCAGATGCAGGAAATGAACTACGGTTGTGGCACTACTGTTCATCCAGCAGAACTTAGCCGCCAGCCAACGGTGTTGTATGTCGGTGTCGGTGGTGGCTTGGAAGCTTTGCAATTTGCCTATTTTTCTCGGCATCCCGGCGGCGTCATTGCCGTTGATCCGGTTAAGGAGATGCGGGAAGCCGCTGCTCGTAACCTAGAAATTGCTGCTCAAGACAATCCTTGGTTTGACCCCAGTTTTGTGGAAATTCGGGAGGGAGATGCTTTTCATCTGCCGATGCCGGATGCTTCTGTAGATGTGGTGGCTCAGAATTGCCTTTTTAATATCTTTGAACCCGCTGATTTACATAAAGCACTGCAAGAAGCTTACCGGGTGTTGAAGGTAGGAGGAAGGCTACTGATGAGTGACCCGATTGCCACTTGTCCGATTCCTAACCATCTGCGAGCAGATGAAAGGTTAAGGGCGATGTGTCTTTCTGGTGCTCTAACCTATGAAGAGTATACCCAACATTTAATAGATGTGGGCTTCGGTCAGATAGAAATCCGGGCGCGGCGTCCCTACCGACTGCTGGATTGCCAGAATTACAATTTGGATGAGCCGCTGCTGTTAGAAAGTTTAGATTCCGTTTCTTTTAAAGTGCCAATCCCCCAGGATGGAGCCTGTATTTTTACTGGCAAGACTGGTATTTATATGGGCGGCAATGACTACTTTGATGACAATGCTGGGCATATTCTCCAACGTGGTGTACCAGCAGCAGTATGCGATAAAACCGCAGCAAAGTTGGCAATCTCTAAACCAGGAGAAATTTTAATTACCGATTCTACTTGGTATTACACAGGTGGCGGCTGTTGTTAATTAATAATTAATAATTAATGATTAATAATTGTTAATTATTAATTGTCAATTATTCACAATTAACCGGACAGAGGTAATCAACAAATGATTCAGACACTAGTCTCACCAATCACACCTTTCCGCCAGAAAGTAAAAGTACCTTTAACTAAAAACCAAATTACGGTTTTACAAGTTAATTTGGGTAAGCGCTGTAACTTGGCTTGTAGTCACTGCCATGTAGAAGCTGGCCCGAAGAGAACGGAAGAACTTACTCCAGAAATTTGTTCTCAGCTCATTGAACTACTTTATCGGTTTCCTCAAATTAAAATACTTGATCTTACCGGTGGCGCTCCGGAGATGAACTATGGTTTTAAACCTTTGGTAGAGGCAGCGAGAAAAAGCAATAAAGAGGTAATTGTCCGCTCAAATTTGACGATTTACTTTGAGCCTGGGTTTGAGTATTTACCGGAATATTTTGCCCAGCATCAAATACGGGTAGTTGCCTCCTTACCCTGTTATCTGGAAGACAATGTGGATAAAATGCGAGGCAATGGGGTCTATGATGATTCTATTAGAGCAATTCAATGGCTCAATCGGTTGGGTTATGGCCAAGACCCCAAGTTAATGCTTGATTTGGTCTATAATCCTCCACTACCCCTAAGTAGTAAATTTGCTCTAACTCCCGATCAAGTGAAGTTAGAACAGGATTACAAAATGTTTTTAAAGGAACATTTTGCTATCGACTTCAACCAATTATTTACAATTACCAATATACCCGTTGGGCGCACCAAGTTTCACTTGCAACGGACTAAGCTTTATGCTCCCTATCTGGAGTTTTTAGAGCAGAGTTTCAATGCTAGTACTGTAGAGCATTTAATGTGCCGGGATGAGCTCTCGATTGACTATCTGGGTAATGTTTACGATTGTGACTTTAACCAAATGGAAAATCTGGCAGCTAAGTCTCGTAGGGGGGAGACTTTAACAGTGAGCAAGCTGCTAGAGGCAGGAAGTTTAGATGTAATCGACGAGATTCGTACAGCTTCCTATTGCTACGGCTGCACAGCGGGTTGTGGTTCGAGTTGTGGTGGTGCTTTGATTTGAGAAGATCAAAGTTTTTTTGTCATCAAGATATGAATTAATGTTCATATCAATGGCAATTCAATCCATGCCGACTGTGAACCATGAACTCGAAAAGTACCTCCTCTCAATCCTTCTGTGTCCGTAAGCTGAAAGTTTTGGCGGATACTACTCGTCTAAGTGTCCTAGAAATTCTTATGGAAGGACCGAAACATGTTGGGGAACTAAATGCAGTTTTAGGTATTGAGCAGAGTTTGCTCTCCCATCATCTCAAGGTTCTACGGGAAGAGGGTTTTGTCACAGCGACGCGAGATGGTAAGGCAGTGCTTTATTGTTGTGCCCCCAATATTCAACAGAGGAATGGTGGCAAGGCCATTGATTTGGGCTGTTGCCTCCTCTGTTTTGATTAGGAGACGGGATGGGGGGAAGAGGAGACAAGGAAGACAAGGGAGACAAGGAAGATAGGGAGATAGGGAGATAGGGAGACAAGGAAGATAGGGAGATAGGGAGATAGGGAGATCAATTCCCAATTCCCAATTCCCAATTCCCGATTCCCAATTCCCAATTCACCAACAACAAACAACAAACAACCAACAACAAATGACAAACAACAAACAACGAATAACAACTATTTCTCTTAGTTTAGCCGCTTGTTTTTGGCTACAGTCTTGTGGCAAACCTCCGCAAGCGGCAACAACCTCAACTGATGCTTTGCAGGGCAAATTAGTTTTAACTGGTTCCAGTACGGTAGCACCTTTAGCTTCAGAAATTGGTAAGCGCTTTGAATCAGAACATCCTGGTGTGCGAGTGGATGTGCAAACAGGAGGTTCCTCTCGCGGCATTGCTGATACTCGGCAAGGAGTGGCGGATATTGGGATGGTTTCTCGCGATTTGAAGCAAGAAGAACAGGATCTTCAAGGTTTTGCGATCGCTCGTGACGGTATTGGTGTTATTCTGCATCAAGACAATCCTGTAAAGTCCCTCAAAGATCAACAAATAGTTGATATTTACCAAGGCAAGATTGATAACTGGCAGGAAGTGGGAGGTAAAGATGCCCCGATTACTGTAGTCAACAAAGCTGAAGGACGTTCTACCCTAGAATTGTTTCTCAAATACTTCCAGCTCAAAAATAGAGAGATTCAGGCAGCAGTAGTCATTGGGGACAATGAACAGGGGATTAAAACAGTAGCAGGTAATCCTAATGCTATTGGTTATGTATCAATTGGGACAGCAGAATATAGTACTAGTCAGGGAGTTCCCATTAAGTTACTCTCTGTTGGTGGCGTAGCAGCGACGACAGAGAATGTGCAGAATGGTACATTTCCCCTCTCTCGTTCTTTAACTTTAGTCACCACAACCCAGCCAGAAGGGTTAGATCAACAGTTTATCGAATTTGCGAGCTCGCCAGAGGTACAAGATATTGTTCAAGAGCAAAACTTTGTCCCGCTCTCGGAATGACCAAATCCTTATTTGGACTCTACGAAGCTTCGCTGCAATAGCAGGTATGATCGTAGTTTTGATTACGGTTTTCCTGATTAAAGAAGCATTGCCAGTACTCAGACAAGTGGGATTATTGCGCTTCTTTCAAGATGATTCTTGGCATCCAGCGGAGGATCTTTACAACTTTATCCCCATGCTGTGGGGAACTCTATTAGTTACAGCTGGTGCAGTACTTGTGGCTGCTCCCCTAGGAATTCTCTCTGCCGTCTTTTGTCAATATTACGCTCCTCCACTAATTGCTGGACTTTACCGAAGGTTGATTGAGTTGCTGGCAGGTATCCCTTCTGTAGTCTACGGATTTTGGGGTTTGGTGGTGCTAGTACCTCTAATTGGCAGCCTCGAACCACCGGGAACTAGTTTACTCGCAGGCATCGCCATCCTCGCGCTCATGATTTTACCAACCATCACTCTTACGGCAGATGCCAGTTTTGCCAAAGTTCCCCCCGAATACCTCAAAGGTGCCGCTGCCCTAGGACTTTCCCGCTGGGGAACAGTCAGAGGAGTGGTTTTTCCTGCTGCGAAGTCTGGATTATTTACTGGCTTAATTCTAGGAACCGGACGAGCTATTGGTGAAACAATGGCGGTTCTGATGGTTTGCGGCAATGTGGTACAGACACCGAAAAGCCTATTTGAACCGATGCGAACCCTTACTGCCAATATTGCTCTAGAGATGGCTTACGCTACAGGTAATCATCGCTCAGCACTATTCGTTAGCGGCTTGTTGCTGATGGCAATAATTGTCTTACTAGTAGCCGCTGCGGAAGTAATTAGTGAGGGGCGGATTTATGATTAGGGGAGCTGGGGAGGAAGAGACGCGGAGACGCGGAGACGCGGAGACACGGAGATCCGGAGTGCGGGGAGACAAGGGAGCTGAGGGAGCTGAGGGAGCTGAGAGAGAAGAGGAGACGCGGAGACACGGAGAGAAGATAAAGGAAACAAGGGAGACAATTCCCTATTCCCCATTCCCCATTCCCCATTCCCCATTCCCAAACAACCAACAACCAACAACTATTATCATCTGGGCGATCGCAATTTTTGTAACTGCTGTCTTCCTCTGGATTTTAAGCGATATCGTTTGGCACGGTATAGGACAAATTAATTGGGAGTTCCTTACCAGTCAACCGGAAAATGCCGGACGGGAAGGGGGTATTGCTTCAATAATAATCTCTACTATTCTTATTTTAGGTGTTTGTCTGGCAGTTTCTGTTCCTCTGGGAGTGGGTACTGCTATCTTACTAGCGGAATTTACTGATACTGAAAGTTTTTTTGGGCGTTTAGTACGTCGTAGCTTAGATGTGCTAGCGGGAGTACCATCTATTGTCTTTGGATTATTTGGTAATGCCTTTTTCTCCAAAACCCTGGGACTAGGCTTTTCTATTTTATCCGGTGGTTTAACCTTGGCTTGTATGGTACTACCCATTCTAATTCGTTCAGCAGAAGAAGGATTTCGTGCGGTTCCTAATGATTATCGCTTGGGAGCAGCGGCTTTGGGTTACTCCCGCACCACTACCTTGTGGCAATTGCTCTTACCAGCAGCAGCACCGGGAC
>JAAHHL010000556.1 GCA_010672185.1 Caldora sp. SIO3E6
CTGCTTTTATGGGAGGTATCCCTGGTCAATTTTTCCAACCTTTTGGCTTGACTGTCGCTGTCTCAACTATGTTTTCTACCCTAGTGGCAGTTACCATGACGCCGCTACTCAGTGCCTATCTCCTCCGACCAAAATATGCTCATAACGGCGCTGCTCAAATCAATGGTAGCAATGGAAAGAGCTTTCAAGAAAGAAGGCAGGAGGCAAACCCCCCCTGTGTCCCCCCAAGGGGGGAAAGCAGGAGGCAGAAGGGAAGAAGATTTAACCTATTTCTTCCCTTCGTGGCGGGTAGAAATTCCAGCAAAATTGTTCAGAGTAACGGTAATGGTCATAAAAATGGTAAAGGTAAAGCTGTTGATGCTTCCAGCTTCCAACCCTACCAAACTACCCGCAAGTTTCAACCCTATCGCTCTGTCCTCAAGTGGGCTCTTAGGCATCGAATTACTACCCTAATGGTTGCTGTGGCTTTCTTCATTGGTAGCTTGCAGCTAGTGCCTTTTATTCCTAAAGGTTTGTTTACTAGTAGTGACGATGGTTTTAGTAGAGTCGGGATTGAGTTGCCTCCCGGTTCCCTGCTGAGGGATACGGAAGAAGTAATGGAGCAAGTCAATCAGGCGTTGCAAGCGAATCCAGCAGTGAAGAGTGTCCTGGCAACTGCAAGTGATGTTAATGCTGGTCTTGTTTACGTCAACCTCTTACCGAAAGAAGAACGGGAGGCATCTAAGCGGCAATTTGAGCAACAAATGCGGGAAGTTTTCCAGAAAATCCCTGGTGCGAGGATTACTTTTCAGAACTTTGGACCTGGAGGTGGTGGCAAGGATGTGTCTATTGTACTCAAAAGTGAGAATCCTCAAGCACTTACGCAAACAGCGAATAGTATAGAAGAGCAAATGCGGGAAATTCCCGGTTTGGTAGAAGTTACCTCCAGTACCAGTTTAGTAAGACCAGAGATTGTCATTGAACCGGATCCAAACCGTGCTGCCGATTTGGGAGTTTCAGTCCAGGACATTGCCCGTACTGCCTCCCTTGCCCTGATTGGGGATAATGAGTCTAATTTAGCTAAGTTTAACCTACCTGACCGACAAATTCCCATCCGCGTTCAAATCGATCCACAACAGCGCAGTAATCTCGAAACTCTGAATAATCTTCGGGTTCGGAGTCAAAATGGTACTCTTGTACCTATTACTGCTGTAGCAGATATTCGCCTAGGTAGTGGTCCAGCACAAATTGACCGTTTTGACCGCAGTCGCCAAGTTTCAGTAGAGGCTAACTTACAAGGTATCTCCTTAGGAGATGCAATAGAACAAGTTAGAGCATTGCCTGCGATGAACCCCCTACCGCCGGAAGTCTCAGAGGAACCTTCTGGGGATGCAGAGATTATGCGAGATATATTCGGTGGCTTTTTGGGAGCTTTAGGTTTATCAGTAATCTCAATTTATGCTATTCTCGTTATTCTCTACAATAATTTCCTCTATCCTTTCGGGATTCTGGTAGCTCTACCCTTATCTGTCGGTGGAGCATTACTAGGATTGTTGATTGCTCAGAAGGAGTTGGGGTTATTCGCTCTGATTGGCATTGTACTGCTGATGGGCTTGGTAACCAAAAACGCCATTCTACTAATAGACTTTACTTTAGCTGCCATCAAGCAAGGGAAACCTCCCTTCAAAGCGGTTGTCGAAGCCGGTGTCTCTCGCTTACGACCAATTCTGATGACCTCAATCTCCACAATTGCTGGGATGACACCAATTGCTTTGGAATTGGGAGCCTCCGGTGAAGAGCGATCGCCCATGGCAATTGCTGTAATTGGGGGATTTAGCACTTCTACTCTGCTAACACTGGTGGTAGTACCAGTACTGTTTACTTACGTCCATAGTTTCCTGCGCTGGCTTGGTAATCTGTTTGGTGGAGGGAAAAAGCGTCGCCAGCGGTTTTTAGTGGATGAGCAATTTGTTGAGCAAAGGGAGGTAACAATTAATAATTAGGGCTTGCCTCATCAAGTCGATTGACGCGGGTTTTGAAGTAATAAGTAATAAGTAATAAGTAATAAGTAAAGAGTTCAGGAGGAATTTTCTGGTAAAAGTGCAAGGTTTTTGAACTAAAAAATATCATTTCCTTGCACTTTGCGAGACTGAAAAAGATTGAAAAGCTTGTCTGGCATGGCTGACCCACTTATTCTGCAAACCCTAATTAATAATTAGGGCTTGCCTCATCAAGTCGATTGACGCAGGTTTTGAAGTAATAAGTAATAAGTAATAAGTAATAAGTAAAGAGTTCAGGAGGAATTTTCTGGTAAAAGTGCAAGGTTTTTGAACTAAAAAATGCCATTTCCTTGCACTTTGCTAGACTGAAAAAGATTGAAAAGCTTGTCTGGCATGGCTTCCACAGTTATTCAGCAAGCCCTAATTAATAAGCGTCTGACGACGCTGGGAATAGGGAATGGGGTAAAAATAGCACGCCGAAAAAGAAGGAGAGAAACAAGTCAGCTTCCCTTACAACCTTCTGACTTCTGACTTCTGACTTCTGCCTCCTGCCTTGTTTCTTGAAAAAGTGCTATGTTTGACTCAAAATATTGAGAAATTCTTCAACAACCTTATCGGGTTGACTCCAACATTTAGCAGCATCATAATGCTCAAAAACACCAATACCATGAGCTTTAAACTGGTTCAGTTTTTTTAAAGTTGCTTCCCTCAGCTCTTCAGAGTCTTTAGTTGCACCAGATGCTCGATACCTCTGCTCACTATCAACTTCTAGAATTCCCCACTTACCCTGATAAAAAATTAGGAAATTAGTTTCTTTGCTACCTCTATTTTGGTCAATAGTAAGACGAGCTTTACAATTAGGGTAAAAGAGTACTCGAGCACGCTCAAGTGCTTGAGCAATTTTTATCTCTGTTTTTGAGCGGAAGTAAAAATTCTTCCATTGGTAGGGAGCTTTTATACCCTCGTTACTGATGTGGGAATTTATGGTCAGACTTAGGATTGTACCTTCTAAGTTAGTTTTGTTGAGTATAGCGTCTGTTAAGTCAGTTCTAGCCAAGTTAGCATCTCTAAGATCAGCTTTAAATAAATCAGCTTGGTTCAGCTTGGCATAAGCTAAGTTAGAACGAGATAGCTTAGCTTGGTGTAACTTTGCCTTCTGTAGATTAGTCTGAATCAGGCTAGCATCTTTAAGATTGGCACCACTCAAATTAGCACTAATCAGGCTAGAATCTTTGAGGTTGGCATCGTCCAAATTGGCATTACTCAGGTCTGCACCATTAAGATTAGCATTTCTCAGGTTAGCACTAATCAGGTCTGCATTGTTGAGATTAGCATTCTTTAAGTTAGCATTACTAAGGTTAGCTCCACTGAGGTTGGCACTACTGAGGTTAGCACCATTAAGGTTAGCATAACTGAGTTTTACCCCATTCAACTTAGCCCCACTGAGATTAGCATCCCTGAGGTTAGCATTACCAAGATTAGCAAAACTAAGTTTGGCATTAGTCAGGTAGGCACTACTGAGGTTAGCATCACTGAAGTTAGCATCAATCAGGTAAGCACCACTAAGTTCAACACCACTAAGATTAGCGCGGCTGAGGTTAGCAAAACTGAAGTTGGCACCACTGAGTTTAGCATCACTGAAATTAGCAAAATAAAGGTTAGCACCACTAAGTTTAATATCGTGGAGATTAACACCACTGAGGTTGGCAAAACGAAAAGCTCTCCCGCCTGCTGCATAATTTGCTAAAAGTTCGTCAGCATCCATATGTGTGTTTTGTGTTTCGGGAACTCTATTTTGAGCCAGTTTTTTTCCAACTAGTGCAAAAATGCTCCAAGGCAATCCTAATGAAAAAATTCATCATCAAGGATTCTAAGCTCCGAAGTTTTCCGTTCTAAAGTTACTCACTTAGAAGGCTTCAAGGCTCTTTAATCTTTCCAGACACTTTTGAGAAATGGTATTACAACTAAGCATAGCATTCCTTAAGGATCTTGCTATGCAAGTATTGACCAAGCTTGGCTGTTAGAGTATCAAGCTTAAGAGCAAAGTAAGTTGTAATCGCTAATTACTTTAGCTACGGCTGCACATTAATTTGCTAGACTGAGTTTAGAACTTTCGGCCAAACCGAGAATTGTTCCTTCTAGATTAGCGTTGTCTAGATTAGTGTTAGTCAATTCAGCTCCAGCCAAGTTGGCATCCTTTAAGTTAGCATTACCCAAGTCAACTTCTTTGAGCTTGACATGAGCCAGGTTAGAACGATAAAGTTTTGATCCATTTAAATTAGCACCACTGAGATCAGCTTCAATCAGGTTAGCACCACTGAGGTCAGCACCAATCAAGTTAGCACCAACCAGGTTAGTACCAATCAAATTCGCAATACTCAAATTGGCACCCCCAAGGTTTGCCTCCCGTAGATTAGCCTTAATCAAAATGCTACCGATTAAGTTGGCACCACTAAGGCTAGCTTCACCCAAGTTGACGCCACTAAGTTCAGCACCACTGAGATTCGCACCCACAAGATTAACCCCAATTAATTTGGCAACACCAAGTTTGGCACCAATTAAATTGGCTTCACTGAGGTTGGCTTCATTGAGGTTAGCATCAGTCAGATTGGCAAGAATCAGATCCGCTTGAACAAGGTTAGCGTCACTCAGGTTCACTTCCCGCAAGTCGGCTTCGCTGAGATCCGCACCACTGAGGTTAGCACCACTGAAATCAGCTTCCCGCAGGTTAACACCGCGCAGGTTAGCACCACTGAGATCAATTCCTTGAAAATCTCTCTCCCCTGCTGCATAACGCGCGCACAAAACTTTTTCTCCTGCTGCATAGCGCGACTGAATTTCGTTATTATCCATTAGTGTATCGTTAGTATCCATTGATGTATTCGGTAGTTCAAGTTTTTTATCTTGAAATTTAGTTTTATCCAAATTTTCTCTAGGCTAATCCAATAATTAAGTTGGGATCAATTGTGTTGTTGTTGCTTAGCATCGAATTACGAAAGCTTTGATTCCTGGGCATCAGCAGAACAGGAGAAGGCTTCACAGGCAACGACTACCATAATTTTTGGCAAAACATTGGAATTTCTCTAACGGACTCCAGTGAGGAAAGTAGATTTTATAAAATACAATACTTGACAAGAACAATCAGGATAAATTGGTCATTGATTATTAATACAAGGGACAGAGGCAGGGGGTGAGCGAAAACATGGGTGGGGAAAAGAGTCAGCAGACGCACCGGACGCGGGGACGCGGAGACGGGTCGAATGGAAATCCTACGCAAAATTTCCTTCACCCGGAGGCTCCGAGGGAAGAGGAGTTGACTGTTTCTTCCTTACCATAGCGGCACACCCTACACTGGTGAACGAAATTTTGGGTGGGATTTCTTGAGCGTTGTATCCAAAAATTATCAGTTCTCTCTTCTTCCCCAGCTCCTCCGCTCCTCCGCTCCTCCGCTC
>JAAHHL010000557.1 GCA_010672185.1 Caldora sp. SIO3E6
TGCTTTTGGTACAGCAGTAAAAACCCTGAGTGATCACCCCATGATTACCCAAGGGGAAGCAGATAAATTGGCTCAAGCCCGTTTTCAACAGCTCAATCTAGAGTTAATTAGGGGAGAAGGAATTTGTCGAGGGCGTACAGATTTACGAGCAGGAATAGTAGTGCAAATTGATGGTGTGGGGAAGCGCTTTAGCGGTCAATACTATCTTACCAGTGTCCTGCATCGCTATCGTAATAGCCAATATCATACTAAATTTACAGTGCGGAGGAATGCTCAATGAAATTGTCCGAACTACTTCTAGATAATCAATCCCACCAAGCGATCGCAGCTCGTATTTATGGTGTGGTGGTGGGTATAGTTACCAACAACGAAGATCCTGAAGGATTAGGTAGGGTGAAGGTAAAATTCCCTTGGCTCAGTGATGAAGATGAGAGTGACTGGGCGCGGATAGCTACCCTGATGGCAGGCAATGCCAGGGGAACTTATTTTTTACCGGAGGTGGAGGACGAAGTTTTAGTCGCTTTTGAGCGTGGTGATGTCCGTTTACCCTATGTTATTGGGTCTTTGTGGAATGGTAAAGATTTACCCCCAGCCAGCAACGAAGATGGTAACAATAATCTGAGGGTAATTCAATCCCGTAGTGGTCATGTAATCCGCCTTAATGATGAAGAAGGGGCGGAAACTATTGAAATTATTGATAAAACTGAAAACAACAGTATTGTTATTGATACAGCTACCAATAGTATCGCGATTACCACTGATGGTGACATAACTTTATCCGCATCCCAAGGTAAGATCAAACTAGAAGCCCAGAATATAGAAATTACATCTTCAGCAGATACTAAAGTTGAAGCTAGTGCCGGAATGGATATGGAAGCTAGCAGTACGATGAATCTTAAGGGGCAAACGATTAATTTGAATTAGTTTGTTGTTTGTTGTTTGTCGTTTGTCGTTTGTTGTTTAGAAATGGAAACTTGGAAATTGGCAAAAGAATCTACCACCTAATACTGGCAGGATGCCAGTTCCACTTATCTAACACCTAATACTGGCAGGATGCCAGTTCCACTTATCTAAATTATGGGACAACCAGCAGCAAAACAAGGCGATCAAATTACCGCAGTGGATACTCATATTGTTATGGTACCAGGGACACCTCCAGTACCGACTCCTTTACCTCATCCTTTTTCTGGGGTGATTAATGGTAACCTTAGCAGTAATGTCAATATTATGGGTATGCCAGCGGCGACGGTGGATAGTACGGCGGATAATACTCCACCCCATATTCCTACACCCCCTGGCACAACTTTTCAAAATCCTCCTGCTAATAAAGGCACAGTTAAAATTGGCAGTCCCACGGTGAAGATTAACGGCAAACAAGCCGCGAGGAATGGAGATCTTGCAGAGACTTGCAATGATCCTACAGATGCACCGGTGGGGCAAGTGGTGGCAGTAGGTACGGTTTTTATCGGTTGAAAGACCCTCACAGGCGCGGCTGCACCTGTGATGAATCTAAGAAACAAGGTTAAATCCTCATGCAATTTAAATGTACAATAGCTTGTATTAACCAAAATTACGAAATTGGCGATCGCTCAACCAGTTTTCGCCAATCTTACTTCAGAAACTTGAAAAATATTGGCAGTAGGGATTGGCTCTTCCTCAGCTTGCCAAGCTTCCACATACATTTCAATCACCTCTTCACCCCTACGAATAGCTTCTTCACGAGTTTTTCCGTGGGTACAAGGCATGACAACGCGCTCAATAAACTCTGGAATTGTTACTAAGAAAAGTTGGTCTTCATCTGACCACTGGATAACCATGCTGTATTGATTCATTCTTCCTCTTCCTCTATGAGTTCTTTAAGTTTCGTCAATAACTGTGCTAACTGTTTTTCAAGATATAGTGGAACATCGTCACCGTCTTTTCCTGGAATAGTCAAAGTCTGCCTCAGCAAAGGATGTTGCCATCTCTCGTGGCTCCCTTTCCCTCGCTTGGGTAAGTAGACAAAACCTTCACGAGCTATTTGAGCTTTTAATTCTCTGATTTTTCTGGGCACGATTTCTTCTAGCTGATTACTTCCATTGTCTCACTATTTTGGATTTTGGTACGATGTCTAAGCCATTTTTAGGTGTTGGGGTAGGATTTCCCCTCAGTTTAGATACTGAAGGATTAGATACTGAAGGTGATTTCCAACTGGCGGCATACGAAGAGAGTGTGCGCCAGTCTATTTTAATTATCCTGGGTACTGCCAAGGGTGAGCGAGTTATGCGTCCTGACTTTGGTTGTGGTATCTATGACTTAGTTTTTGAACCTAACTCATCTGCTACAGCTGGTAAAGTATCCCAAGCGATACAGGAAGCCTTGCTGTTTTTTGAACCCCGTATTGATGTCTTAGATGTGCAGATAGAATCTCCATCCAATCAAGAGAGGGAGAAAATGCTGGTGGATATTGAATATCAGGTGCGGGCAACTAATAATGTATTTAACCTGGTTTATCCATTTTATCTAGAAGGGAGTGCAGGCTAATGGTGAAACTAGTACCCAAAATTGATCAACGGACAGCTAAGGAGATTGCTGAGCAAGTTCAGGAACTTATCAAAGAATATACAGGAAAAACCCAAGAGCTTAAAGGTACTAGTGCTGCTTTAGTTAATATTTTTGCCCGTTTTGCTGAGATAATTATCGAAAGGCTCAATCAAGTTCCTGATAAAAACTTCTTAGCATTTTTAGATTTATTAGGAGCTTCTCGTTTACCCCCTCAACCGGCACGGGTTCCTTTGACTTTTTCTCTGGCTGGGGGAACTAAAATTGATGCAGTAGTACCCAAGGGAACCCAGGTTGCTGCACCTCCAGGGGAAGGAGAAAAAGACCCGGTTATTTTTGAAACGGAGCGAGAGTTAATCGTAACCGCTGCTAAGTTAGAGTCGATTTTTGTCCGAGACCCTCAACAGGATTTATACAGTAATCCTAGTGTAAGTCTGACTCAGCAAGGAGCGGCAGGTGTTCAGGTCTTTCGGGGAAATAAGCCCATTGAACATCTTTTTTATATCGGACATAGTCAGCTTTTGGGCTTTACTGAAATTGAAAATTTTAAGTTAAAAATAAATTTATCAGCAGCCCTAGGAAGTTCAGCAGATGTAAGCTGGGAGATTTGGCAAGAAACAGAAAGTGGAGGTATCTGGCAAGCTATTAATCCCATAAATGATAGCACTCAAAGCTTAACTCAAATAGGAGAAGGAGAAGTTGTATTTAGTAATCTTACCGCTTTACCTTTAACCACTGTTAATTTAGTAACTAGTCGTTGGCTTCGCTGCCGGTTAGTTCCCCCCATTACCCTAGTCAATCAATTACCTCAAATTGCGGATATCGAGCTTGAGGCGACTATTCGTTCCACTGAAGGATTAATCGAAACAGCTTTTTTTAATCAACTACCCGTTGATTTAACTAAGGAGTTTTTCCCGTTTGGAGAAAAACCGAAGTTGGGAGATACTTTATATTTAGCCAATAGTCAAGTTTTTACCCAAGAAAATGCTCAAATTACTCTTCAAGTTAACTTGATCAATCCCGCGAGGGAACCAGATCCTCCGCCCATAGCACAGACTGTAACAGAAATTAGCAGTGAGCCAGATGACTTTCCTGCTCCGACACGAGCCTCCAGAAATCTAAGACTTAAGTGGGAGTTTTGGAATGGTAAAGTCTGGCAAGAATTGGGTGGATTTCAAGACAGTACCCAGGTTTTTACGGGAAATGGTCAGGTATTGTTTACTTTAGGGGAAAAACCTGCTCCGACAACAGTTAATGGAGTAGAAAGTTTCTGGATTCGTGTGCGCATTACTGCCGGAAACTATGGTAGAGAAGCATCCTATCAACAAGTAGGAGACAGCTATCGATTGCAGCCAGCCACCTTTGCGCCTCCCTTGATTGCATCAATTGTAGTTAGCCACACCTTAACCATATCAGAGGCAGAACCAGAAGAGGTGGTCTCCTACAATGACTTTGTTTATAGAACTCATCCTGTTCAACCTTTTATTCCTTTTAACCACATTGACCTTGAGCAACCAGCATTCTATCTCGGTTTTAATTTACCATTAGCTAGAACAGATTTTCCCAATCGTACTCTCAGCCTATTTCCTAGGGTAACTGAGGTAAAGTCTGGAGACGATCATATCCCATGGTTACCTCATGGAACAAATGGGGCGCAATTGAATAAAACTGAGCCAGTTCAACTATTATGGGAATATTGGAATGGCCAAGAATGGGGACAACTAACTATAAGAGATGAAACCAAAAACTTTACCCTTTCCGGTTTAATTGAATTTCTGCCACCAGCAAATTTTGCCCCCAAGGAAGACTTTAATCTACCTCCCCGTTATTGGTTGCGGGTTCGATGGTTAAAGGGTGACTATGAAGTTGAACCCAGGCTAGAGCAAGTACTGCTTAACACCACTACAGCAGTCCAAACCTTGACCATCCAACAGGAAAACCTTGGTTCTAGTGATGGCAGCGAGAATCAACAGTTTCAGACAACTCGCCAGCCCATTTTAGCAGGTCAACAGCTGGAAGTCCGGGAACCAGAAGTGCCTTCTGCCTTGGAAAAGCAAAAAATTGTCCTCGAAGAAGGGGAAGATGCCATTACTACTATTGCTGATGCCACGGGAAGACCTCAAGCAATTTGGGTACGTTGGCATCAAGTCAAGGATTTTTACCAATCAGAACCACGCGATCGCCATTATGTCCTCGATAATCTTACCGGAAAAATTACCTTCGGCGATGGACGTAATGGACTAATTCCTCCCCCTGGTAAAGGCAATATCCGTATGAGTGCCTATCAAACCGGTGGTGGGACTGCTGGTAACAAACCCGCTGGATCCATCGTACAACTCAAAACGACCATTCCCTATGTGGACAAAGTGATCAACCATCAAGCCGCAGCAGGGGGAGCAGCAGCGGAAAGCCTGGAATCCTTGATTGAGCGGGCTCCCAAGGAGGTTCGCCATCGTCAACGTGCTGTGACTAAGGAAGATTACGAAGATTTAGCCAAACTTGCTTCACCGGAGGTAAGTAGGGCTAGGTGTGTGCCTTTAGCTAATTTGAAAGCTAATCCCCTAGATACCAAACCCAATTTAACGGGAGCCGTGAGTGTAATTATTGTTCCCCACTCCCAGGAAGCCAAACCCCTACCGAGTTTAGAACTAACTAATCGTATCCAAAGCTACCTACAAACCTACAGTGAACCCACAGTGGCAATCTCGGTAGTAGGCGCTCCCTATGTCCGGGTGGATATTACCACGGAAATTGCAGTTACTTCCCTAGAAGGAGCTGGTGAGGTAGCACAAACAGTGGAGCAAACCTTAGCTAGTTTTCTCCATCCTCTCACGGGAGGTTTTGCAGGTAAAGGTTGGAATTTTGGTCGTCAGCCTTACAAATCGG
>JAAHHL010000558.1 GCA_010672185.1 Caldora sp. SIO3E6
TGTTTCTGGCTTCTTTTTGGACTGAAGTCCTACTACTGCTTATTACTTCAAAACCCGTTTCTAACCCACCATTTTAGCTGTGTCGCGCTACTACACCCTGTCTCCTTTTAGCCTACCAAGAACTGTTGAGTAGTGATACCTAAGCTATAACCTATGAGGGAAACCATACTGAGGAGCCAAAAAGCTTGCCATTCACCGTAACTTGCTGTCTGAAGATCTAGCCTTGCTAAGGCGCTAGCAGCGATGAGCACCAAAATACGGACAAAGACATCCAGGGAGCCAAGGATAATAACTAACAAAAAAGAACCGACAATCACTGATATAAAAGCTCTGAAGTCCGATTGCAGCCAACGGTCGTAACAGGTTTTAATTAGCTGAAAGGGAGCAGTCAAAACCAAAGAAATTAGCACCATATAAACTATTCCCTTAAGCAACAACCACCAAGGGACATCCCAGAGATTAAGGTTTACTCCCTCCACCCACAGTAAAGTTAAAATACTTTTATGAGCCCCAACTAGACTGTGGTTTTTGACTGTGTGTTGCCAAACCGAATGAGCTTCTACAGATACTAACCAACCGAAGACCACATAAGTAAATATTAGGAGTAGCAGCGAAGTCCAGGGTAGTTTTTTGACAAACGACATGGATAGTGACTGTTGCCTCTCCTCACCAAAACTGTTCCAGCAAATCTTAAACTAGTTTGTGATCAGGTTCACCAAGATAGGTTGATCTTGATCGCAATATTGGGACTACCAATTGAGCATACTAGTTAACGATTAGACTCTAGCTAAGTCATCAATAAGGAACACATAACTTGCTGGCAGTTTCTTGCACAGAGGCTGTCGGTTTTTTGTAGTCAAGGACTCGCTACTTCCCCCTAGCTCCCATATTACCCTTGGAATTCTCGCTCAGCAATATGGACAGGTCGAGCACATAAGAACATTTGAACTAATGATACTCCTCCAGCACTGTTGCTGGAGGTTACATCAAGCCAAAATAAAGTTTCCCCAATAATCAGGACATGCCTTGGATGAGGTAATCAAAGTAGGGAGCTGTTGCTTTAGCGTCTTCATCGCTGAGCAATCCTAAAGAAGCATCTTTGAGACAACTAATGGCATCAGCCATCCCTTCCATGGGCACACCCAAAGCATTGTACATTTCTCGCGCCCCAATCAGACCGATGGTTTCAATAGGTTCCTTATCACCGGCAAGAACTCCATAGGTAACCAGCCGCAGATACCAACCATAGTCCCGTAAACATTGTGCTCGCTCACGCTGACCGTAGGCATTACCCCCTGGCGAGATGTAATCAGGGTGTTTCTGCCAAAGCTTCTTACTGGCTTCCTGGACAATCTTTTTCTCGTTTTCTGATAAGGTGGATACAATTTGCATCCGCTGACTACCAGTTTTCAAAAAGTCCTCGATACTCTTGAGTTCACCAGAGCTGGGATATCGAAGTTCATCGTCTGCATTGAGAATAACTTGGCTAACTATGCTCATACTGTTTTATTAACTCAGATAATATTTGTAGTTTAGCGACTCTTGGTAACACAAATAAAGATTATTAGTCATTGGTCATTAGTCATTGGTCATTAGTCATTGGTCATTGGTCATTGGTCATTGGTGACAAGTTAAAGGGTCGTGCATTTTGTCAAGTACCATATATAGCGTTTAGGCACTAACAAAACCCCATATATAGAAACAAGCAAGGAGTCAAAAAATTGTGGTTCCTCTTCTTCATCTCCGCGTCCGGTGCGTCTCCCGCGTCCGGTGCGTCTCCCTTGACAACGATATCTTTAACCCAACTTGTCACCAATGGTCATTGGTCATTGGGCAAAGCGTACCCCAGGAGGGAGGGGAGAATGTCCAAAGCAGGTGAGAGCTAAGATAGAGTAAATTTATGAGTAGTAAAAATGCCACTCCAGGTATTTGGCAACAAGGTCAACTAGTTGAAGTCACTATTACCGATCTCAGTGATAGTGGCGATGGTGTTGGACGTTTAGGCTCTCAGGTGGTTTTTGTTCCGGATACAGTAACTGGCGATCGCGCTCTAGTTCGGCTCTTACAGGTTAAACCCAACTATGCCAAGGGTAAACTGCACCAGTTGTTAGAACCGTCTCCCCATCGCATTCGTCCCCACTGCATTGTGGCAGATAAGTGCGGTGGTTGTCAGTGGCAGCATGTTGCCTGGGATTACCAGAAATTAGCGAAACAGAATTTAGTGGTTCAAGCTTTAGAACGTATTGGTGGGTTCTCCTCAGCCACCGTCGCACCAATATTGACAGCCGTTGATTCTCTTGCCTATCGCAATAAAGCAACCTATCCCTTGAAAAGGTCAGCAACTGGTGAAATTCAGGCTGGTTATTACCAACAAGGCAGCCACCAAGTAATTAATCTCAATCAATGCCCTGTGCAAGATTCCCGCTTGAATCCCCTGCTAGCCCAAATCAAGCAGGATATTCAACAAATGGGATGGTCAGTGTACAATGAACAGCGCCACCAAGGAAAATTGCGTCATCTCTCGCTGCGCATTGGACGCCGTACCGGGGAAATCCTACTAACTTTAATCACCACTGACTGTAATTTACAAAATTTAACAGTTCAAGCTCAAAAATGGTTGAAGAACTATCCCCAACTAGTGGGGGTTTGTATTAATCATAATCCTCATCGGACTAATGTAATATTTGGTGACCACACCCAATGTGTTGTTGGGAAGCCCTACTTAAAGGAAGAATTCGCTGGTCTTCAGTTCCAGCTGCGGCCTGAAACATTTTTTCAAATTAATACAGAAGCAGCAGAAACACTGTTCAATGTCATTGTGACACAGCTAGCCCTCACCGGTAATGAATTCTTAGTCGATGCTTACTGCGGCATCGGCACTTTCACTTTACCCCTAGCACAACGGGTGCGACAGGTGGTTGCGATAGAAAGGCAAGCAGCATCAGTAGAGCAAGCGCAGCAGAATACTCTACTGAACGGTATCGCCAATGTCAAGTTTCAGACAGGAACAGTGGAAAAGTTACTGCCACAGTTAAGTGTCACACCAGACTTGCTTTTGCTTGATCCACCTCGTAAGGGATGCACCAGTGCTGTGCTCAAAACTATTTTAGAGATTTCACCAGCACGTATCATTTACCTCAGCTGTAAGCCAGCTACCTTGGCAAGAGATCTCAAACTTCTCTGCCAACCAGGCAATTACCAATTAACCTATGTACAACCAGCTGATTTTTTCCCTCAAACTGCTCATGTCGAATGTGCTGCTTTTCTAGTTCGTTAAGTTAAGCTGGGGAACTGGGAGAGTGTGGGGAGACAAGGGAGACAAGGGAGACAAGGGAGACAAGGGAGATGGGGGAAAAATCTATTATACAGTTTTAGCTGTGCTACGCCACTATCTGCTCCTACCACCTACCACCTACCACCCAATGGTGACAAGTTAAAAGGTCGTGTATTTTGTCAACTCCCATATATGGCGTAGTGGTTCTAAAAAAAAACTATATATGGAAATACTCCAAGGGTTAAGAAAAATTGTATTCTTCTTCCTCCGCTCCTCCGCTCCTCCGCTCCTCCGCTCCTCCGCTCCTCTGCTCCTCCGCTCCTCCGCTCCCTTGACAACGACATCTTTACCTTAACTTGTCACCAACGCCTAACACCTGCCACCTACCACCAGAGAACTGGTGTTTGAAAGCAGGTTTTGATACACTGTTAGGAAAGGTGTATTAAGTTACTTTTTCACGTTGAACCCAATGAGAGGAGAATCACCACTCTAAATTCAAAATAGTCAGCTGACTTCCCATTATTGAGTTGGAAGGCAGCAACATCCCCAGAAAACTCCACTAAATAAGGTTCCCCAATTGAACCACCATATTTTCTACTTGCCACAGGGCGAGCAGAATTAACTCATTAGTGGAGCAACACTGACAATCAAATAACATTAGGCGTCTCCAACTAAGAATTTGAAACCCTTATCCTGTTTAGGTGAAAGCCTAACCTTAGGAGATGTCTATTCAACCATAAAAACTATTGATGCCTGAGCCGTAATTTGTGGGTTTGGGAAAATTTTATTTAACAACACGGCAATTAGCCGTGAAATATATTCCAGTACACCAAGTGAAAACTAGAGGTTTATTGAGTGATTGCTACATCTTTGCGTCCAGCATCATTACGTCCGCTTGGACAAGGCTGGGAAGCCATTAGCTTCGCTTCTACCCTCTACCTTTGCCCAATCCTTGACTTACTTTTGGAGCACATTCCCTCTAAATGGCATCCAGAACTTCGACTAGGATTACAAGAAGCATTGGTAAACGCGGCAAAACACGGCAACAATTTAGACCCAAGTAAGACGGTAAAGGTTCAATTTTCAGTAGTAAATCATGAATATTGGTGGATAATCTCAGACGAAGGTTCGGGTTTTCCTGCTCCCTATTGCGAACCTGAGTGCAATAGCGACTTACCCTGCGATGAATCAGAAAGTGGCAGAGGCTTATGTCTCCTCCGCCAAATCTTTGATCAAGTACAGTGGAATCATCTGGGAACAGAAGTAAGACTCTGCAAGCAGATGAACAGTCGTTCCAGATTGCCTCTAATTCCCTAACGGCGGCGGTCTCCATGAGTTGGGCAGGGGGGAGCAGAGATTGAACGATCCAACCACCCCGAAGCCTGACGGAATCTAGCAAGAGCTTCCTCTGGCTGTTCCTTGAGTAGAAATACCAAGGCAGCAGCGGCTTGCTCACTAGCCCTAGCTCTACGGTTAGACTTTAATCGGTGCCAATCATTAGGGGTGATAGCTAAGCGCTCTGCTAGTGCTTGAGCTAGTTCAATAGTGCTAACTTCCTTAAAAAGATCAGTTTTGGTCAATTGGCTTGGTTCAGGCATAACTTAAGGTACACTCGTGTTTCCTCCACTGTATCGAAGATGCCTCAAAAACCGTTACCACCATCATCCCCAGAATCGAACCAGGGGGATCGCAATACACAGGAATTTGAAGAAGCCTTTTCTGATGTAGAGCGATCGCTTCAATCCCTCCTGGAACGTTATCATCAGGTACAACGGGATCAACAACGGCAAGCTCAACTCCAGCAGCGTCGTCAGCAAATTAAGCAGGAATTGCACCGTACTAGTAGTCGGCGATCGCTGCAAGCGGAATTAAAGCAGCTCAAAGAGCAGCTAGAAACCATAGAACTCAATTTGGAGAGTCAGTTATTTTCCTGGGGCAGTCTCAAGGAGCCTTTTTGGCAAGCTATCCGCTTTGGAGGATTGGGTATTGTTCTTGGTTGGATACTTAAGTCCTGTGCTAATTAGGGCTTGCTGAATTAGTACGCAAGCTTTACCAGACAAAGCTTTCAGCTGTTAATAAGCCAAGTCTTGTACAAGGAAATGTATCAAATGGGCTCAAAAAGCTGGCATTGTTGTGGAAAATCCCTGG
>JAAHHL010000559.1 GCA_010672185.1 Caldora sp. SIO3E6
CGCATAACCATCATCAATAGCTAGTCTAGTCCCCTTGACTATTCCATTAGTCAGGTCTAGAATTTACCTGGAGCATTTGCCACATCGCACTCAGATCATTCAACCGCTGTATACCCCGCCATAAAGTTTTTACTCCTGGCTCTCCATCACTCTTGCGCCCCAAAAAACCTCCCAGTTGAGCAATCCAACGCACACACTCTAATAGGGTTGGTGAACTTGACGGGGGACTGGGAGTTTTATGGATAGTTAAAGTACAAAGACTATCCACAGTAAACCTATTGCTTTGGAAAAACCTATTTTGCTCGTTTGTAGAACTTCAGTATTTTTTCAATACAAGTAGATAACCGGATGCTGCTCAAATGAGAAGCAATTGTAAACTTTTACTCGGAAAAGGAAACTCTTCCATGAATGAAAAAGACAAGCAAGCTTCCTCTGAGGAAAACAAGGAGATCACTGGATCTGAATGGGATGGTGACATAAATGCTCAGGGTCTGAACGCTCAGAAACTACCGTCTAAGAGCTTCGAGCAAAATCGTGCGTTGAGAAAGCTGATTTCAGAAATTTCCCAACCTAGTTGGCTTAAAATTTCTGCCAACAAACATGAATTACCAAGGGAGGGCTACAAAGAGGTTACTGAAGTAACCACGCAAGAAATTAATCTGAGACTTACTAGGAAGATTCAGAATAGGGAAATTGACCCAAAAAAAGGAAGCGTCTCGCGTTATGTGAGATCTATTAAGCCTCACATAGTTAAAAAGACTAAAAACGATTACCTCGGCAAGCATTCCTTTGTCAAGCAGGGAACAAAGAAATGGGTCAAAACAGTTTCCATCTATACACCAATGAGCAATTCTGAGTCTGGTCACACTGATGAGTCTTATGTGTTGTTAGACATCCTCAAGCCTTCTGAAACAGCTCCTTGGCTTTCCAAACAGATTGTGGATTGTATCAGGGAAGATCCAGAAAGACTTTTTAGGTGTAAGCATATGCGGAAGCTTCCCAAAGCAAATTTTCGAGCAATTGCACTACTGAGGGTCGATGGTTATGAGTGGCAAGAAATTGCAGACTGCTTAGGTACTAAACTGAAAGCAACTGCGAGATTTCACGACCGTTGCCTTCAAGAATTTGCACCCAAAATCAGGGAGTACTTGCAGTCATGACTAACTCAAAGCGGAAAATCAGCCCAACCTTACAGTAAAGGAATTGAATGACTTTTATAGTTCCCCTGGCAGATTGCATCGTGGTTCTGACAGAGAATTATTAATCGTTGAAGAGACATACTACCTGGTATTGTCGGTGACTGATAAACGCGACTCAGACCCAGTAATTCAATTATGGATGAACAATCTAGTAAAGCTTATTTAAAATTAATCAATGCTTTACTTACCTGCCCTAGTGGGAAAGAATCAGAAGTTCTGAGAGCTAATCAAGAGCTGATAGATAAAAACCTGATACTCACAATGGTAGAAGTTTCCGAAACACTTGCAGAACAGGGTAATCGGAAAGCGACTGATTGGTTGCAAAACCTAGCAGAGCAATTAGCTGAAGCGCTGGGAGGATTAGAGCAAGTTAAGAATCAGACAACTAAACAAAGTAACCCAGCCGCATTATCTACTTCTGAAGGCTATTTTCAGTTTTTGATGCAGGTTTTACAGGTAACTGCGGATAGTGAGGGTAATCCTCAGGTGGTCTATCCATTACTACAAGCAAATCTGGACAAACTAGATGATAAATTGGCTCAATTTTTGAGAGTATGGTTTGATGGAAAACTATCGGAAATAGAGCTAGAACAGGCACAAGATATCGCAGTTATAATTAGCGAATTCAGTAACTTGATTCAGCAGTTTCCGCTAGGTAGTAAAGCAATCAATCTGGAGATTGCAATCACTGGATTTGAAATTGGACTAACGACCTTCACCCTCGAAGCCTTTCCAGAAGAGTGGGGCATAATCCAAAATAATCTGGGCAATGGATATAAAGACCGCATTCGAGGACATAGAGCTGAGAATTTGGAGCAAGCCATTGCTTGCTATCAAAATGCTTTACGAGTATATACCTGTAACAAATTCCCAGAGCTATGGGCTGCTACTCAAAACAATTTGGCAAATGCCTACGTCGCTCGCATTTATGGGGAAAAGACTGAGAATTTGGAGCAAGCCATTTATTACTATCTAAACGCTTTGCAGGTTTATACTCACGAGGCATTTCCTCAACAGTGGTCTACAATACACAATAACTTAGGTGCGACCTACAGCCAACGCATTCGCGGCGATAGAGCTGAGAACCTAAAAATGTCCATTCAGGCTTACCATGCTGCTTTGCAAGTCCGCACTAGAGAGGCTTTTCCTACTGATTGGGCTGCTACTCAAAGTAATCTGGCAATTGCCTATGGCAATCGCATCCGTGGAAACAGAGCTGACAATCTAGAACAAGCCATTGCCTGCAATAAAAATGCTCTACTGGTTTATACTCGCGAAGCATTTCCCCACGCTTGGGCAATGACCCAAAACAACCTAGCAGTTGCTTACCGGGAGCGTATTCGAGGTGACAAAGCAACAAACCTGGAAATGTCCATTCAGGCTTACCATGCTGCTTTGCAAGTCCGCACTAGAGAGGCTTTTCCTACTGATTGGGCTGCTACTCAAAGTAATCTGGCAATTGCCTATGGCGCTCGCATTCGTGGAAACAGAGCTGACAATCTAGAACAAGCTATTGCCTGCTGCCAAAGTGCCTTAAAGGTTTACACTCGCGAGGCTTTCCCAGAACAATGGGCTAGGACTCAAAGTAATTTAGCTACTGCTTATCGCGAGCTGAGCCAGATTGCCAAGGCACTTACTTACTATAAAAATGCTTTAGAGGTTTTTTTCCCTACAGCTTTTCCACTAGACTGCCTTAGGGTTGGACGGAATTTAGGCGATACAGCTTTTGCTGCTGGCTTTTGGACAGAAGCCATTGAAGGGTATGATATCGCTATTGAAGCTGTCGAGCAAAGCCGTACCTGGGCTAGTACTGAGGCAAGGCGTGAAGAGATTCTCTCAGCAGCGATAGATGTTTACGCCAACATGGTGCAAGCCTGCATCAATACCGAACAGTTTGACCAGGCGCTTGAATACGTCGAGCGCAGCAAAGCTCGTAACCTTGTTGAAATACTGGTAACTAAAAACCTTTACCCCAAAGGCAACATTCCCAAAACTGTCCTCAAAGAGCTAAATCGCCTGCGCCGGGAAATTCTCAGCGAACAGCGTAAGCTTAACATGGAAGAAAGCATTAGATCTACAGATGGTGGTTTTGATTCCTCTACTGATATCAAACAAAACCGCACTAAGTTAGAGCAACTGACCAAACAACTAGATCAGTTAATTAAGCGCGATATTCACCCCTTCGATCCTGCTTTTAACCTTACTCAAAAAGTTGAACCTATCTCCTTTCAACAGATCAAGCAATTGCTGCCCGATGAGCAAACTGCTCTGATCGAGTGGTATGTCACAAGCGAGAAGTTTTTAACTTTCATTGTCACATCGTGCAGCCATATGCCCATGGTTTGGCAAGCCTCCCCAGAAGACCTACAAACCTTGTTAGATTGGACTAGTAACTATATCAGTACCTACTATAATAATAGGCAAAAATGGCGAGATGAATTAGATTATCGTTTACGGCAACTTGCTGATATTCTAAACCTCAACCATTTACTCTCTCTCATTCCCATAGACTGCCAGAGACTGATTCTAATCCCCCATCGCTTTCTGCATATGTTTCCCCTCCACGCGCTAGAGGTTGGAGGTCAAGAGGCAAAAGTCAACAGTCAGAATAGCGCTGCTGAATTACCTAATAATTTTACTCTCGGAGAATCTCTTCCAATATCTACTCAGATTAGGGAAGAAAATACCAAAAGAGTATTGCCTCTGGCAAAAGATGCCATCATTCAGCAAAAACGTCAAAATTGCCTGTTAGACTTCTACCCTGGTGGAGTAAGTTATGCTCCCAGCTGCCAGCTATTGCAAACTGTAGAGGCAAGACATACCTCACCTCAACAGCATAATCTTGGTCGTCTGTTTACTGTCCAAAATCCCACTAACGACCTACATTTCACTGACCTTGAAGTAACCGCTATTAGTTCCCAGTTTGACCAGGCTTATATCTTAGCTAAACAAGCTGCTACTAAAGAGGCATTGAATCAGGAAGAGGCTCTACAGAATGCCAACATTGTTCACTTCTCTTGCCATGGCGTCTTCAACTTGGCTTCACCTCTAGAATCATCGCTTCTGTTAGCAAATAATGAACACTTAACTTTGGGGGAAATATTTGAAGTTAACTTAGGATGCAGCTTGGTTACTCTCTCAGCTTGCGAGACAGGATTGACAAACATTACTAGTCTCAGTGATGAGTACACAAGCTTACCCAGTGGCTTTCTCTATGCAGGCAGTTCCAATGTGGTCAGCAGTCTCTGGGCAGTGGATGACCTTTCCACAACATTTCTGATGATCAAGTTTTATGAAAATCTCAAAAATAAAACATCAGCAGCTATAGCACTCAGCCAAGCTCAACGTTGGCTCCGAAATACCACTCTCGACGAACTGGAGCAGTGGATTCAGCAGAGGCAGTTACCTTTTGATAACAAGTTAAGGAAACTTTGGAAGCAACTGTTTAATAAAGTTCAAGGTAGTGACCAACCTTTTGCAGACCCACTCTACTGGGCTGCTTTTACATGTCAAGGATTGTACTGATTCTTTCTCACTTGTAGAATCTTGGGCTTATTTGCTTATACCTCCTTGTAGGGAGATAGGGCAAGTCCAATGAGTAAAAATCCTTTCCAGAATCAAAATACTCCACATTGGAAAATGATAATTAGTGGTATTGGTATTTTAGCTTCAGGAATTACACTCTTGTATTTCGTGAGAGATTTTATTCTACCTAAGACAGAAACAAATCCAGTTCCCCAAGAGTGGGTTGGCACTCAAATTAGAAATACCGATACCCAACTTTATGAAAATTATAAAAAGGCAGCAACCTATGAAGTTTGGACTGACAGACAACCAAATAGTCACCATTTCTCGTTGAGAAACATAGATGAAGGTGCAAAGAAAAATTCATCGGATTTTCAGGGAGTATTAAAAGAATTGGAAAAATCTGGTCAACCTCTCTGCCTTGGGCTTACAGGTAATAGAAGCTGGAGCAAATATGAGCGAAAGAATATCGTTGAAATCAGAGTATTTCCTGAGCCATCTAAGTACGATGAATTAGGAGAAGCTAAGCGTGATGCACTGTGTGAGCAAAAACCAGGAGAGGTAATAATTGAACCAAGAAGCGACACACTATGATTTTTGCTTAATTTGTATTGCCTTTTTGATTGTTGACAAAGGAAGAATTAGAGTGAGTGGAGCATCCTGTAATTCAAAAAAACCATACTTTTTATAGTATTCTT
>JAAHHL010000056.1:0-1867 GCA_010672185.1 Caldora sp. SIO3E6
CAGCTTAGAACACCCTGAGCTAAATTGTGTGCGAATAGATTTAGACCCACAGCAGACGGCAGAAACTCAAGCTGAGGCACTATTCCAAGAAATCTGGTCGGAGGATATGGAAGACCAGGTAGCATGGCGAGGAGATTCTCGTTATGTGGCTCGATTGGTGGCTAGTCCTCATCAGCAAGCTATCTCACAACAGCAACAGTTAGTACCATCACAACCATTCAAACTAGGCAGTTCACAAAAGGGTAGTTTAGACAACTTAATCCTAGAGCCGACAACCAGACGTTCTCCGGCAGCAGGGGAAGTAGAAATTAGAGTCAAGTCAACAGGACTGAATTTTCGTGACGTGCTCATCGCCTTGGATATTTATCCAGGAGAGCCAATCATGGGAGGAGATTGTGCTGGTGAAATAGTAGCTGTAGGAGCAGAAGTCAAAGGTTTTCAGGTGGGCGATTCGGTTATGACTATGGCTCAAGGCACCTTTAGTAAGTATGTGAGTGTTAATGCCAGCTATGTAGTTCTCAAGCCAGAAAATCTCAGTTTTGAAGAAGCCGCATCCATTCCGATCAATTTCTTAACTGCCTATTATGCTTTGCACCATGTCGCCCAGATTAGTGCTGGCGATCGCATTTTAATCCATGCCGCAGCTGGAGGAACGGGGATGGCCGCTGTTCAAATCGCCCAGCAAGCAGGAGCAGAAGTTTTTGCCACTGCCAGTCCTCCCAAATGGGAAGCTCTACGACAGATGGGAGTCAAACACATTATGAATTCCCGGACTTATGAATTTGCTGACCAGGTGATGGAAATCACTCAAGGTCAAGGAGTCAATATTGTACTCAACTCTCTGACTTCTGGGGACTTTATTACCAAGAGTATGTCAGTACTAAGTCTTCAAGGTCGGTTTGTGGAAATAGCCAAGCGAGGAGTATGGGCTCTAAGCCAAGTAGCAGAAATCAGACCAGATATATCTTACTTTCTCGTCGATTTGGTAGGAGAGTCTCAACGGCAACCAGAATTAATCGATTCCATGTTGCACGAGTTGGCAGATAAGTTATCCAACAGCCTACTACAACCACCACCGTTGAAGGTATTTCCCATGGAAGAAGTTATCAGTGCCTTCCGTTATATGCAACAAGCCAAAAACATTGGCAAGATTGTCGTAACTCAAACAACACAACAAGCTGATGCTATAAAGCCTTTGAATTTCCGTGAAGATTCTACCTACTTGATTACAGGAGGAATGGGAGGTTTAGGCTTACTAGTTGCTCGTTGGATGGTAGACAAGGGAGCCAAGCATTTAGTCTTACTAGGACGCCGTTCACCGGATGATGCTACCAGCCAAAAAATAAGGGAGTTAGAAACGGCTGGAGCCCAAGTAGTAGTGGAAAAAGCCGATGTGTCTGATCTTGAATCGATGACCAGAGTGCTGCACAAGATTGAGCAGTCAAACCTACCATTAGCAGGAGTAATCCATTCGGCAGGAATGTTATCAGATGGTGTGCTAGAAAACCAGAGTTGGTCTAGCTTTGAGCAAGTGATGGCTCCCAAAGTCCAAGGGGCTTGGCATTTGCATCAATTGACTCAAAACCAACCCTTGGACTTTTTTGTACTGTTTTCTTCGGTGGCATCTCTGTTGGGTTCACCGGGTCAGGGAAATCATTCAGCAGCCAATGGGTTTCTTGATGGTTTAGCCCATTATCGTCGAGCTATAGGATTGCCTGGATTGAGCATTCACTGGGGAGCTGTTTCTCAAGTGGGAGAGGCAGCAGAACTAGGTGCAGATGTCAGGCTACAGAAGCAGGGTATGGCTGTGATATCTCCGAATCAGGTCTTAGAGTCTCTAGAGCTACTGATGAGTGGTTCGGATGTG